>JAZDJM010000378.1:0-3818 GCA_043804305.1 Bacteroidota bacterium | reverse complement strand
GTATCCCAGTCGAAGGTTAATAGAATTGTAAAGCCGTATCCGTTCAAGATTTACAATGTGTTTAAAATTCCAACTCGCCAGCACATCAGTATTATTAATAGTTGCAAGTGCAATGTGAAGTGCATCGTTGTAACTTTTATTAGTCAATGCTCCTTCTTCAATGTAAGTTTCAGCAAGATGTATTGCTTCGTCTGAAATCCCTATGTGAATTATATTTGTCAAGGGAACTTCATTGACTTTATTGCGGACTTCTTCCCTGGCAAGTTCAAGTTCTTGTAAAGTCAGGTCGGAAAGCATTAATATTTTAATTCCGTTTTTAAACTCGTCAAAAAGTTCGTCTGACCATTGCTGAAACTCTTCATCAAAGCAACCGCCAATTGTTGATGTGTCGGCATATATTTTCATTATTCCAAAGATACGAAAAGTTGATGCTTTTATACTAAGTTTAAAGTTACGATTGTTTTCCTAAGCATTTCTGAATTGGTGTTGTCGCAGACTTCGCATTATTTTTAACCGCTCATTACTTATTTGTGCCTTTGATTTCTTCTGATTTGCACCTTCTTTTTTTTTACTAAAACAATTTTTCTGTGAATGGCGCAGGCAATGGCAGTTTCAAACAGCAAAAATTACAAAGCACAAGGCTCCGCTTTCGCTCAGACTTTCTCTATTCGGGGGGTATAGATTTAACATTAAAGCTCATTGAGAAAATCTTCAGCGTTTCGTGCTTCCAATTTGCTTTCTTTGATTTGTTTCATTTCTTCTACGGCTTCTGCAAGTTCTGCCATAAATATTTTTTTATTTCTTAATCGTTGAAGTTCTTCCAGGTCTTTTTGAATTTTTACCCAGTCATTCAAAGAAAGCAGCACTCCGTTTTTATGTCCCTGGTTGTCTGTTATATATTGTAAGTCCATAATTTTGTTTTTCATTCCATAAATTCAATTAAAATATCCACTGCTCTTTACCTCACCTAAAATCACCATATTATTACAAATTTACTGAAATTGTGAGTAAAATGAAATTCCTTGCAAGTGGACGAGTAAAAGAAAAGACTATCTACTCTTAAAACATTGTCTGATTAAAATGAGTATACATCGAGTGATCTAATTGATGAATTAGCAATTTAATTTTAAATGAAAATGTTGATGCTTTCGCCCTTTCAGGGCTTGATTTTCTTTACTTATTGATTTCCCGGTCCGTTGGGCCGGGCTATTTGCTTTTTGCCTTTCAGGCAATTTATATGTTCAAAATCCAATTCTAATATCAAATGACATTCACGCCGCAGGTGTGAAATAGTAGTAGCCACGGGCAACGCCCGTGGTAATGCGGCTACATGAAAATTCGATGCAAATATTATCGCAAATAAAAGCCGAATAGTTTCATGCATCGAAAGCCAACAGTTTTATAAAGAAATAAAAGACTAAAAGTTTATAAATGCAAAGAGTTCCGATCTCAGAGATCGGAACTCTGATCAAAAAATCCGGACTGATTTAATGGATTTTTCAACTATTCATTAAATAGTTTTCTGGATTTCATCCTTCTTTCTCCCCAATCCTTATCATTTTCAGGCGGAATAATTCTTTCAGGTTCATCTCTTCTGATCAGCTTGATGGCTTCTTCCGGGCAAGTTGATACACAAATCCCGCAACCAAAACATTGTTTTAATTTGATCTGGCAAATGCCATCAACCATGCTGATTGCTTTAAATTGGCAACGTGATTCGCAAATTTCACAACCCGAACAATTCTCTTCGTCTACAACAGCTATAAAATCAGATTTGGCAACTGAGTTTTCATAGCCATAGTCGGCCATACTCCGCAGCAAACCACAGCAACAAACGCAGCAATTACATATATAAGAAACATCTTCCTTTGTATTGCTGACTGAATGAACCAAACCTTCTTTTTCAGTTTTTCCCAATAATTGCAAGGCTTCTTCCCTGGTTATGGCTTTTATGGCATCATTTCGTTCAAAAGCATTGGGCCTTGATGAAAGAGCCATGCAATTATCATAAGAAAATTCGCATACGTCGCCAATCAGTTTTTTCTGAACGCGGCAAATGCAATTCAACACACCCCATGATTTTGCATTGTCAATATAATGACCGGCATTTTCGTATGGTAAAATACCCACTTCTACCGGAACGCTTTTTTCTACCGGAATGATGCGATGTACAGAAGGTTCAAATTGCATCATTGAATGAAAAGCTTCCCTGTAATATTGTTCAAATATTTCAGCAAATGCCTTATCGATCCGGGCATTTTGCCTTTCATAAAACCCGACAATAAACGGTATAATTTTAAAAACAAGGTTTTCATGTGTCTTGTCCATTTCCACCAGGCCTTTTTTGACCATGTTTTTCAGGGAAACAAATGTGGTTCTTTCTTCCCAGCCGGCTTTTTGAGCTATTAGTTTCACCGGTTCTGCCTCCGTGTTCATAATGGCAGCCAGTCCGGCTTCCTCCTCAGTGAACAATTTGGCTAATAATTTTAGTTCAATACCGCTTTCTGTCCTTGGAAATCCGTTAGGAATCTGGTGAAGCCGGTCGGCAAGTTTTTCGAAATTGTTTTGCATAGCTATCATGTTGGCTGCCTAAAAAAAAACTGGCAGAGGTTTATGAAAATATTGGCAGGCAAAATATCAAAAACTTCTGTGGAAACAAATTTTGTATAATCATTTTATTTGGTGAAAAGAGAATTGCAAATAGCGTAACTAATCTGTGCAATTATTTTAGGCAATATGCATGACAATATTGTCACAGAATAACTTCGTTGAGGGCTAAAGCCGTTCACAAATTTAGTTAAGTGCATTAGTTTTAAAAATATGAATGAGACAGAATGATTTCAATATCTACTAATATTTGTTCATATTTTCGAATTTTAATCCAATGTTGTTTAGTTAAGATAAAATGCAAGCAAATTTGTTAAGTAGACTTCGACATTCTTAGTCTGACAAACCTGAAAGGATGTCACCCTGGGCATGTCGGAGGGTTTTTAGCCTTTAACTAAACGGCATTGAATAAAGATACAGAATACAGAATACAGAAGGAAGAAGATGAAATATGGAAGAGTAACCAAACGATAGAGTACGAATGTCTTGTTGGTTTTTGGAAACTTCGCATCAGAAACCTTAATTTGCAGGAATTATAATTTTTAAAGATGAATTTTAAACTAATTAAAACCGATCCTGCTTCAAAAGCGCGTAGGGGACAGATTACCACAGATCATGGAAAGATAGAGACACCCATATTTATGCCTGTTGGTACAGCAGGAACGGTAAAAGGTGTTCATCAGCGTGAATTATCTGATGATATAAAAGCACAAATCATTCTTGGAAATACCTATCATCTGTATTTACGTCCGGGTCTGGATATTTTACTACAAGCAGGCGGTTTGCACAAATTTAACAATTGGCAGAAACCAATTTTAACTGACAGTGGCGGTTACCAGGTTTTTTCATTGGCCGATAACAGGAAAATAAGTGAAAATGGTGTTGTTTTTCAATCGCATATTGATGGCTCAAAACATATATTTACACCTGAAAGTATAATGGACATTGAACGCATTATAGGTGCGGATATAATAATGGCTTTTGATGAATGCACTCCTTATCCATGCGATTATGAATACGCAAAAAAATCAATGAATCTAACACATTCATGGCTTGACAGGTGTATTGATCAGATAAATTCGACAAAACCACATTATGGTTATTCACAGGTTTTGTTCCCAATTGTGCAGGGAAGTGTGTACAAAGATTTACGCACACAATCGGCAGAATATATTGCATCAAAAAACCAGGAAGGAAATGCGATTGGCGGC
>JAZDJM010000377.1:0-7086 GCA_043804305.1 Bacteroidota bacterium | reverse complement strand
ATGATAATTGCCGCGCATCATTCCAAAACTCATACCTCCCAAAACCAGTCCTCCAAGTGCCAAACCAGTATTTACCAAAAATTTCTGGCGGCTTATTCCTTTCGACTTTCTATTCTTTTTAGGCTTTGCAAATTGCTTAAGTGTTTGAAAGATTCGCAAAATATCAGCCATAAAAATAAAAACAACAGGAAGTATTAGCGATACAATAAAGGTAAAAATGATGCCTATAAAGTAAATTTTCAAAAAAGGCGACCATAGATCCATGGGTTCAATTGACAAGGCTATGCCACCTATAATCAACAGTATAATAGGTAACCAAAATACGAAACCTAAAGAAAAGAGCAGTGCATTATTGAGTTTCTTTAATTGAACTTTAACAGCTGTCCAGACATAATAATGCAAAACCGTTAAAAAAGCAGTGAATAAATAGGGCATCCTAAATCCGGGAAAATATTTGAAAACAATTATTCCACCCACAATAAGGAAAAATATAACCAAGAGTGAATAGGCAATTTTTTTGAGCATAATTTTTAATCTGAATTTGATGCAAACTTAATGAATTCCAAAAAATCTGCAGATATTATTTTATCCTCGGAATAGATTTTTTCTTTAGTTTCGCGGCATGACAATACTTTTGATAATTATTACCCTAATCGTTTCAATTCTTGCTTTTAACAGAAGTGATATTTTCGACAAATTAAAATTTAATCCATACCGGACTTCACATAAAAAAGAATATTGGAGAATTATTTCATATGGTTTCTTGCATGCCGATTGGATTCATTTAGCAGTAAATATGTTTGTTTTATTCTCGTTTGGAAGTCTGGTATCGGCCTATTTCGATATGGTTTTTCCCGGTAAATCTGTATTTTACTATTTATTGCTTTATTTTGGCGGATTGTTAATTTCGGCAGCACCTGCATTTGGTAAGCATAAAGACAATCCTTACTATAATTCCGTTGGCGCTTCCGGAGCAGTTTCTGCCATTGTTTTTGCAAGTATTGTTTTCGATCCCATGAATAAAATCTATATCTTTTTTGTTCCCATTGGAATTCCTGCAATTCTATTCGGTGTTTTATACCTTATTTATTCGGCCTATATGAATAAAAAAGGAAGCGACAATATTGGCCACGATGCTCATTTCTGGGGCGGAATCTATGGATTTGGAATTACTTTAGCTTTAAAACCCGACCTTTTTAACCATTTCCTTTATCAGATTATCGGTTAGAAATTGGTAAACACCTTATTGAAATCAGGCAAATAATCAACAGTAAACATAATTTTAATCCCAACCTTTACTGCTCAGTGCTTTTAATTGTTCAATAACTGTATTTAAATTATAAGTATCCAGCTTCACAATGCCGTAATTTGACAAAATTACATTGCACTCATTGGAGTATTTCTCTAACATTTCCAATTGCTTGTAAGCTTCTCCCAGCTTTACTTCTATTGCATTAAGCCTGTACTTCAAATTCTCATATCTTGAATTTAAACTTGCATAAACTACATTTAAATCGTCTTTGTGTTTGTTTACTTTGTTCCATTCTATTTCTAATTGTTCTTTTCGGCTGTTCAATTTCGACAACCAATTATCCAGACGATTTTTGCTTTGCATCAACTGGTTATAAGTTTCCACACTTCTGCTTTCTTTAGGAAGACTATTATAAGAAGCAACTGCAGAATTATGTGGATTTAACTCGTCATCGTACCTTGCACCTTCAGCTTCGTATGCCTCCAGATTTCTATCGTAAGCTTCTGAACTGATGTTGTACAATTGAAGATCTGTAGTATATGCACTCAAATCTATTTTATAACTATCAAGCTCAGGTTGTAAAGCTTCCCTTTGATTTTCAACCAATTTTGAATCATTGATAACAGCCTGCATAGCCATTTCAGCAACTTGTTTTGCACTTCGGGCAGCTGTAGCATCAACTAAACTTGCCGGTGGAATGAGCTTGAAAGTACCTTGGCTTGTTTGAATTGTCTGAGCAAAAAGATGGAGGGAGGAAAAAAAACCAACAATAATAATTGCCGAAATTTTGGGTAATCCTTGCTTTGTTTTCATTTGTTTTTTAGTTATTAGAAACAAAATTACGATAAGCAGAATGTGAAGTCAATACATGTACTATTCAGCTTTATTGGAATTGATTTATTAGAATAAATCAGTAGTGTCCGGTTAAAATTTGAATAATTGGGCTAAAGCCCAGTAGAGGCAAGGTTTTGAATAGCCCCGGCATTAATGCCGGGGTAATTATTGAGCCATTGAAAAATGGGCTTTTGCCCAATCTGAAAATCAACCTTTTTTGATGGACAGGGCGGTAAAAATTATCTTTTTTCTGTTTTTTTCGGACAATAATGAAAATAAATACAGTATTGCTTGCATTTATTTCTAAGGTGGCTGAAAATCAAGGTTTGCATGGTTTAAAAATCCCTTAAAATAATTAGCTTTGTTCAATAGCATAAAACCATGTCAAAAAAAGTTATTGTAAGCGTTATCAACGATTTAAGCTCCGATCAGCGAGTAAACCGTAGCTGTTTAACTTTACAAAAAGCCGGATTTGACGTTGTATTGATAGGAAGAAGATACCGAAATACTCCACCACTGAACTCAAGGCCTTATAAATGCAAAAGAATGCATCTTGTTTTCAGAAAAGGGCCATTTTTCTATATGGAATTTAATTTACGCCTGTTCTTTCTCTTATTATTTAGCAGAGCGAATGTATTATTTTCGAACGATTTGGATACATTATTGCCGAATTTTTTGATTTCAAAACTGAAACGGAAGAAATTAATTTATGATTCTCATGAACTTTTTACCGAATTGCCTGAACTCACCGCGAGGCCATTTGTAAAGTTTGTCTGGTCGAAAATTGAAGCCTTTATTTTTCCCAAACTTAAAAATATTATCACTGTAAATCAATCTATTGCAGCAATTTATTCGGAAAAATTTAATAAGAAAGTTACCGTTATCCGAAACATACCACTGCCCGGAATGATAGAAATAAGCGGCACAAAAAAAGAGTTAGGATTCAACGAACACGATTTCTTGATTATATTACAGGGAGCCGGAATAAATATGCATCGTGGTGCTGAAGAAGCCGTTGAAGCTATGCAGTTTGTTGAAGGTGCCAAACTTTTGATTATTGGTGGTGGCGATGTGTTTGAAAAGCTGAAACACTTAAGAACAAAGCTTCATTTGGAAGAAAAAGTACTGATTATCGACAAACTTCCTTACGCTGAAATGATGAAATACACTGCCGTTGCCGATTTGGGATTAAGTTTAGACCGTGATACCAATTTAAATTACCGCTATAGCCTGCCCAATAAAGTGTTTGATTATATCCATTCAAATACACCCATTTTAGTTTCACGCTTACCGGAATTAGAAAAGCTGATTGAAACTTACAATATTGGAATGGTGGTGACAAACATAAACCGGCAGTGTATTGCCGACCGTATAAATTCAATTAAGATAAACCCGAAATTGATAAGTGATTGGAAAACAAATCTCTTACTAGCTCAAAAAGAACTGAATTGGAAAAATGAAGAACTAAAATATTTGAATTTTTTGAAAATCATTTGAATATGCTTTGCTTTATCTGCTTATCCTAAATTGCCCGATGCCTAAAGCCGGATATTATTGTTAGGAAACTGTCACCAACGCAGCCTTAAGGGTTTTAAGTTTCTCCAGGCCTTGTTTAACCGAATAAATATCTGAAAAGCGTAAGCTTAATTTTTGATTCATTTCACGCAGCTTACAACAATTCGGATGAGTTTGAATATGCTGTAAAATCACACTGAACTGCGGTGAAGCATAAAAAGAACTCTCAGGATTGCTCACAAAAAAAGCATACATATGATCTCCTTTTAAGCGGATGGTTTCCATTGCCATTTCTTTACCAAGCCATCTCAATCGAATTGAGTCAATCAATTCGAGCACCGGTTTCGGAAGTTTTCCGAACCTGTCTTCCAGTCCAATTGCAAAGAACTGCAATGCTTCCTCGTCTTGAATTTGCGTAATTTCTTTGTACATGCTTAACCTTTCGGCAACCTGCTGAATATAATCATCCGGAATTAAGATTTCAAGATCGGTTTCGATAGTACATTCATTCACAAAATCGCGAGGTTTTTCATGCTGATAAAGCTCTTTATAATCTGTTTCCTTTAATTCCAGCAAGGCTTCATCCAATATCTTCTGATACATTTCAAATCCTATTTCCGAAATAAATCCGCTTTGTTCTCCACCCAAAATATTTCCTGCGCCCCGAATATCTAAATCGCGCATGGCAATATTAAATCCACTGCCCAAACTCGAGAATTCTTCAATAGCTTGAAGGCGTTTCCGGGCATCATCGGTTAAAGCAATTAATGGAGGAGCCAGCAAATAACAAAAAGCTTTTTTATTCGAACGACCTACTCTACCGCGCAGTTGATGAAGTTCACTTAAACCATAATGGTGTGCTTCGTTAATAAAAATTGTATTTACGTTAGAAATATCCAAACCCGATTCAATAATTTTAGTTGCAACCAAAACATCATAATCACCTTCCATAAATCCCATCATTACGTTTTCCAGCTTTTTGCCTTCCATTTGGCCGTGGGCAATGGCAATTTTAACATCAGGTACATGCCGTTGAATAATACCGGCCACTTCCTGAATGTTTTGCACCCGGTTATGCACAAAAAATACCTGTCCGTTGCGCGAAACTTCATACATAATTGCATCTCTGATAAGCGCTTCATTGAACGAAACAAGCTCGGTCAATACTGGTTGTCGATTTGGTGGTGGAGTATTTATAATGGATAAATCACGTGCACCCATCAGCGAAAATTGCAAAGTACGCGGAATTGGTGTTGCCGAAAGCATTAAAGTATCCACATTAACTTTTAATTGCTTTAATTTTTCTTTTATGGCAACTCCGAATTTTTGTTCTTCATCAACAATAAGCAAACCTAAATCTTTGAATTTAACCTCTTTACCCACGAGTTTGTGAGTTCCTATCAATATATCCACTTTTCCATCTTCCAAATCTTTCAAGATGGCATTTACATCTTTTGTTGAACGGAAGCGGCTAATGTATTCAACTCTTGCCGGAAAATCAGAAAGGCGCTCGGTAAATGTTTTAAAATGCTGATAAGCCAGAATGGTGGTTGGAACTAAAATTGCAACTTGCTTACTGTCTGCAACAGCTTTAAAAGCAGCACGTATTGCAATTTCTGTTTTTCCGAATCCCACATCACCACAAACCAATCTGTCCATGGGGTGCAATGCTTCCATATCAGCCTTTACATCATTTGTGGCTTTAAGCTGGTCTGGCGTGTCTTCATAAATAAACGATGCCTCCAGCTCATTTTGCAAATAAGTATCAGGAGCAAACTCAAAACCCGACTGAGCCCGTCGTTCTGCATATAGTTTGATTAAATCTTTTGCAATGTCTTTTACCCGCGATTTTGTTTTCGCTTTAAGTTTATTCCAGGCCGGCGAACCAAGCTTATTAATCTTCGGCTCTGTTCCATCCTTGCCGCTGAATTTTGAAATCCGATGGAGCGAATGGATGTTTACATAAAGCAAGTCTTCATTCAGATAAATTAAACGGATAACTTCCTGTTCTTTTCCGTCGTTTATAATTTTCTGCAAACCATCGTAGCGCCCAACCCCATGATCAACATGCGTAACAAAATCGCCTTTCTGGAGGTTGTATATTTCCTTTAGCGTAAAGGCTTCTTTACCGCCAAAACGTTCCCTTATTTTAAATCTCCGGTATCTGTCAAAGATTTGATGATCGGTATAACAAACAATTTTTTGTTGATGATCGACAAAGCCATTTTGAATTGCAATTGTTATTCCTTCAAAAAGCCTGTTTTCACCGTTTTTCGGACATAATCCGGCATCAGAAAAAATCTGTGACAAACGTTTTAATTGTTTGTCTGATTCTCCTAAAATATAATTTCGATACCCTTTTTCTTTGTATGCTTTTAAATTATCAGCAAGCATCTCAAATTGTTTATTGAAATGAGGCTGTGGCTCGATATTGAAATTTATTTCAACATGATGCTGATTCTTGCCATGCCCTGAACCAAACTGAAAAATACATAATTGCTGAATTTTATTTAGAAAATCAGATCTGTCAATATACAATTCGGAAGGTGATAAATGCTTTAATGGACTGTTTAATAACTGAAAATGCTGCTCAACCTTTTTATAATTTTCGGCAAAACCATCAGCCAACAAATCAATTTTATCCAGCCAAAGACAAGTATGTTGAGGTAAAAGATCAAAAATTGAAATTCGATCCTCAACAATGGAGTAATCCAAAACATTTGGCATTAATTTTATCTGAGCAAGTTTACGCCTGCTCAACTGGCTTTCAGGATCAAACTCCCGGATGGATTCCAGTTCATCGCCAAAAAATTCAAGGCGGTATGGAAATTCATTCGAGTAGGAGAAAACATCAAACAACCCACCTCGCAAAGCAAATTCGCCGGGCTCAACAACAAAATCTACCCTTTTGAATTTAGATGAAACCAACAGATCGATTAAACTGTCAACAGAATACTCATTTCCAACAGAATAATGAAAGGTTTTACTTTTCAGATGCTTTTTATCACTAACCTTTTCTGCTAAAGCTTCCGGAAAAGAAACTAATATAAATGGTTTTGAAGATGAACTTAAGCGTAAAAATACTTCCGAACGTGAAAGTATATTGGCATTGTCGATATGTTCTATCTCATACGGACGTTTATAACTGGCCGGAAAAAAAAGTACATTTTTCTTTTCTGCACTCAGGCTGCCATCAAATAATAAATTCTCTAAATCGTTATAAAGGTAGGCAGCCTGTTCTTTATCCGGTAAAATAAATAACATCGATTGATTGATTTCCTCGTACAATGCACTTGCATACATGGCAACCGCCGAAGTGTATAAACCCGAAAGTTGTGTGTTTTTTTTATCCGCCAGCGCCAATTTCAATTCTTGAAATGACAGACTACTTTTAATATTCTGTACTAATTCGGGAGTTTTCAATCTGTTAAATTTGAGTCTGCAAAAGTAAAGAATCTATTTTCTAAAAAGAAATTGAAAAAATT
>JAZDJM010000376.1:0-3751 GCA_043804305.1 Bacteroidota bacterium | reverse complement strand
CCCATAGTTTTAATGTTTTATCTCTGCTTGCAGAAAGAACAAATTTTCCATCGGGTGAAATGCAGACTGAAAGTACGACTTCAGTATGCCCTAAAAAAGTTTTGACCTCTTTACCGGTTGTAGCATCCCAAAGTTTAAGTGAATTGTCCCAACTTCCGGAAAGTACGTATTTACTTTCTGGTGAAAAACAAAGTGCACTTGCCGGGTTTGCTTGCCAATCAAAAGTTTTGATTAATTTACCGTTTGAAACATCATAAAGAATAATGTTGCCTAAAGTATTTATGGTTACAACGTATTTCCCATCGGGAGAAAAGCTAACCGGCGAACCTGAATTATAATCTACTTTAATGGTTCTGATTTTTTTGCCGCTTGAAACGTTCCAAATTCTTAAAGATTTATCATCACTGCCTGAAAGAAAAAAATTACCATCGGGCGAAAAACAAACATAATTGACCACCGTTTCATGTCCTTCAAAAATTTTGATATTTGCGCCGGTCGAAATATCCCACAACTTTATGGTTTTGTCGTAACTTCCGGAGAGGGCATATTTTCCATCGGGAGAAAAGCAAACACTTTTTACATACCATGAATGTGTGAACGTTTTTAATTCTTTTCCTGTAGAAATATCCCAAAGTTTTAATGTATTATCGTCACTTCCTGAGAGAGCATATTTGCCATCGGGCGAAAAACAGACTGAATTTATTCTGAGTGTATGACCGTTAAAAGATTTAAGTTCTTTTCCTGTCAGTATATCCCACATTTTCATGGTTTTATCCTCACTTCCCGAGAGAGCATATTTACCATCAGGTGAAAAACAGACCGTTTGAACATAATCTGAATGTCCCGAATTTAAAGTTAATACAGGTTCCTGAGCAGAAATAATGAATAACGAAAAGTGAAAAATGAGAACTGTGATTAACAGAGACTTTTTCATATAAGTCAATTTAAAATATTTCTATTTAGAAATTTATTTAACAATAATAATCGGGAAATCGTGTCCAAAACCATAAGTATTCGGATATTGTTCGTTTCCTTTGTATTGTTTTGAAAGTTTCGGAACTTCATCGTTAACAAATGTACTTAACTCCTGAATAGTGATTTTTTTATCGTTTTGTCCGTCTGCTTTTCCGGTTAATGCCTGAAGAATGCAATAAGTAAAAATTCCATGTCCGAGTTGTGCAAATTCGCCGGCAAATTGTTCGCTTCCGCTTGCAGTAAGCCAGTATGTGCCGGTACTTCTTGCCAGTTGTGAGATTGCTTTTTCCTCCGCTGCACCACGCGAAGCCAACATTTCAACCATGCCACCTGATTGACAGGCATCTAAAATAAAAAGTTGTTTTTGAGCCTTAATATCTGTTGAAAACTGGCGTAATTCTGTTTGAGAAATTGCTTTTTCCTGCAGCATTTTGTTTTGTCCATAAAGCTGTGTAACATCTGTCGGAATTAAGTAGAATTGTGCAGACTCTTCTTCACTCATCACTCCGTGCCCGGCGTAGTAAAATATGAAAACATCTTCCTGCTTTACAGAACTTTTAATGGTTTCAAATGCCTGATTAATTGCAGATTTTGTAACATCTGAATTTTTTAAAAATGAGATTTGAACCGAATTAAAAATTGTTTTTGAACCCTCTTCCAAATAAATTTTGAAACTTTCGGCATCAGCTACGGCATAATTCAGGTTGTATTTAGAATTTTTGTATTCATTAATTCCGATGACAAACAGGTACAAATTTGGTTTTGATACTTCCGCACTTTTATAAACAACAGTTATTTCATCCGGAATTGCTTCGGTTCGCTGGTTATTAAATGCTGTGGCTTTCAGCCGGTTTTCGCCATTTACCATATTAACTGTAAAGGTTTTGGTTTCCTTATCCTTATTCTGTATTACGGGTTTAAATCCACGATTTGTTGTTTCCAGTAATTTGCCGTTGTGGTACAGAAGAATTTCGTCGATTCCGCCGCCCATATCTGTCACTTCTACACTTACTGTAAGCTGGGAACTGCTTGCCATTGTATTATTTTGTGGTGAAGTTATTTTTACTTCAGGTTTTGGTTTCAGGTCTGTAATATTTATATTAACGGATAATTCTTTTTCACCAAACAATGTCATTGCAGTTAAGCCTGGCGTATAATATTGTTCGTAAAAACTTTCGAGCGGAATAATTTCCATACCTTTTACAAAATGCAGAAGTTTAATTGCATCCTGTGTACCGTCAAATCTTCCGTTAGGACTAACAACCACCCAACTACCATTGTCGTAACTTACAAATGTCAGGGCTAACTGTCCAGTTTCGGCATTCCAGATTTTAATCATATGGTCATCGCTCCCTGAAATAATCCATTTATTGTCCGGACTAAACAAAACCGAACTTATGTAAGATGTGTGTCCGGTCATTGTTTTTAGTTCTTTTCCGGTTTCCGCATCCCATATTTTAATGTGATTCTTCCAGAAACCGCCAACAATTTTTTTCATATCTGAGCTATAATTAATACACATCACTTCTTGATTGCCTACACTTATTTTATCAATCAATTTCCCAGTTTTTGCATCCCATTGATAAACAGATTTATGACCTGCAAGAATTTTTCTCCCATCAGGACTGTAAATAATATCAGCCGAGCTTTTGTCCCCTGAAAGTTCGTTGATTACCGTTCCTGATTCCGTATCAAAAATCACTATTTTATCATTGTATCCGGCATATACAAGATTTTTTCCATCGGGGCTTAAGGCAAATTCATTTAGAATATTTTGACCTGTAGTGAAACTTTTTAATTCAGCTCCGGTTTCAGCATTTAAAATTGATATTGTATTGCTTGGATTTATCGCTATTATTTTATTATCCTTACTAAGGTCAAGTCCATTAAATGAGCCTTTAGTCGTAAAGGATTTTAATTCAAATCCGGTTTCACTATCCCAAGTTTTAACTGTATTATCAGAACTTGCCGAAAATAATTTCTTTCCATCGCTGCTAAATTTGACCTTTCGTATCCAGTCTTTATGTCCTTTTAATAATTTAACCGCTTGTCCACTTGCCAGATTCCAGAGTTTTATTGTCGAATCGCTTCCTCCGAATGCAATTTTCTTTCCGTCCGGACTCATTGTTAACGTAAATATTTTCGGATTTTCGAGTCCGCCAAATGTTTGTAATACTTTTCCGGATTCGACATCCCAAAGCCGGACTGATTTATCGCCACTTCCCGAAAGCAACTTTGTTCCTTCGGGATTCACGTGAAATGACGAAATTCCTTTTGTATGTCCCTGTAAGGTTTTTACAACTTTATCCGTTTCAAAATCCCAGAAAATCAAGTCGGGACTTGTCGAATTAGCAAAAACGATTGTTTTTCCGTCCGGACTGAAATTAACCTCTCCCTCCTGCATATATTTAGATTTTAACATGGCGCCATTGTCTGCATTCCAAACTTTTATTCCATCATAAGCTCTCGAAACAATTTTTTTGCCGTCAGGACTAAATGCGAGTGATTTCGGAGGATGAGTATGCCCACTAAAAGTCTGGATTATAGAGCCAGTCGCAATATCCCAAAGAGTTACTAAGCCGTCGTAACTACCGGATGCAAATCTTTGTCCATCGGGACTGAAACACAAGGAACTTGCTTCGCGCTTTAATCCATTAAATGTCTGAATCACTTTTCCGGTTTCTACATCAATAAGTTTTATAGTTTTCGATTTGGTTTCGTTTGTTGCCAGAAGCACCTTTTTCGTGTCGGGACTAATTGCTTTGCCGGCAAGATA
>JAZDJM010000375.1:0-18963 GCA_043804305.1 Bacteroidota bacterium | reverse complement strand
TTTCAAGGAATTAGTCAGGATGTGAACTGCCAGGTCCAAGTGACTGCCCGACAAGTTTCAGGAACCGATCGGACGGTCTTTGAAAATATGCAATCCGCTTTATTTGAATTTGTTAACTCCAGAAAATGGACTCCTTATTCTTATAAAATTGAAGAACGTATTGAAGCAACAATACTAATTACCATTAACGAGCAACTTTCTACGGAAAAGTTTCGCGGACAATTGAATTTAGTCCTAAAACGCCCGGTATATAAATCAAATTTTAATACTACATTATTAAATTATATCGATAAAGATTTTGAATTTACATATGTAGAAAATCAACCATTAGAATTTAGTGATAATTCCTTTCATGGAAATTTAACCGCAGTAGTTGCATTCTATATTAATATTTTTTTAGGCCTTGATGGTGATTCGTTTAGCCCTTTAGGCGGCAGTATGTATTTTCAGCGTGCACAAGCGATTGTACAAAGTGCACAAAGCACCGGAGAGCCCGGTTGGAAAGCTTTTGAAAATCAGCGAAACAGATATTGGTTAAGTGAAAATCTTACAAATCCCATCTACAATTCGGTAAGAGAAAGTATTTATAAGTATCATTTGCAAGGCCTCGACAAAATGTACGATAACTCGGAATTAGGCCGCGAATCAATTTCGGAAAGCATAAGAATGCTTTATCAAGCAAATAATCAGAAACCGGGATCGTTTTTAGTTCAGCTCATCCTTGATGCTAAACGCGAAGAAATTATTCAGGTTTTTTCTGAAGGATCTCCAAAAAGCAAGTCAGAAGTCGTAAATATGTTAAGGGAAATTGATCCGGCTAATGGCAATCGCTATCAACAAATATTATCGCGTTAATTTTTTCGATTTATGCTTAAAAACTTGTCAATCACCAATTATGTACTTATCGATAAACTTAATATCGATTTTAAGTCGGGCTTCTCAGCTATAACCGGCGAAACCGGAGCCGGAAAATCGATCATTATTGGTGGCTTAGGACTAATTTTAGGTAAAAGAGCCGACACGGCCACCCTGCTGAATCCGGATGAAAAATGCATTATAGAAGGTGTTTTTGATATTTCTGCATTTGATTTGAATGCTTTTTTTGAAGCAAATGATTTGGATCATGAAAATCCAACCCGAATTCGAAGAGAAATTACACCTCAAGGCAAAAGCCGGGCATTTATCAACGATACTCCCGTAAATTTAAATTTATTAAAGCAATTTGGCGATCTTGTGGTCGATATTCATTCGCAACACAATACTTTGCTTATTCACAACCCAGAATATCAGCTAGAACTGATCGATATTTATGCCGGTAATGAAAATCTGAGACAAGCTTATTCTGAGCTTTATCAAATATTCAAACAAAATCAGGCACAAATTGTTAAACTTCAAAAACAAATTGCACAAGCCCAGGCAGATAATGATTACACACGTTTTTTGCTTGAAGAAATTGAAGCCGCTAAAATTCAGGTCGGCGAACTGGATGAGATAGAAAATGAATTGAAAGTATTGACCCATGCCGAAGAATTGAAAAAAGCCTGGTTTCAATTATCACATTCGCTAAGCAATGGCGATCAAAACGTTTTGAATCTGTTAAATGAACAGTTGCAACAACTCAGGCCATTGCAAAGCTTTCAACAAGAACTTGCAGCGATTTATACGCGTTTAAATTCGGTTTATATCGAACTCGATGATATTGCCCGCGAAGCCAGTTCGCTCGAAGAATCTGTTGAATTGGATCCAAAACGGCTGGATTACCTCAACGAGCGTTTATCACTTATGTATAAATTACTCAAAAAACACCAGCTTAATCATACCGACGAATTGATTGAAAAGGAAGAATCACTATCCAACCAACTTTTTACAAGCGATAAATTACAAGATCAGCTTCAAAACCTTGAAAAACAAGTATTAAAAGAGGAGAAAGATCTGAAGGAATTGGCTATCCAATTGCATATGGCAAGAAAATCGATTATAGATCCGCTTTGCGAAAAAATGATGCAACAAATGGTTCAGCTTGGAATTCCTGATGTTCAGATTAAGTTTGTAATAAATACAAAGCCTGATTTTTTAGAAAACGGAACCGATGAAATTGAAATGCTTTTTTCGGCAAATGCCGGGCTAAAACCAGATCTTGTCAGTAAAACTGCTTCTGGCGGAGAATTATCCAGATTAATGCTCACCATAAAATACCTTTTGGCTGCTAAAAAGAAACTTCCGGCCATCATTTTTGATGAAATAGACAGCGGTGTTTCCGGCGAAATTGCCGAACGATTAGGAATATTAATGCAACAAATGGGAAAGAATATGCAGGTTATTTCAATAACCCATTTGCCGCAGATTGCTGCTTTATCTGAAAATCATTATTTGGTTTATAAGAAAAATGAAACTACTTTTGCTCGCACGGAAATTAAGAATATGTCTGACAATGAAAGAGTCGAGGAATTAGCAGCAATGCTAAGTGGCTCAGAAATAAGCGAATCGGCAAGAGAAAATGCCCGCGTATTATTAGGAAAACTCTAAACAATTAATATTAAAAACGACTTTGTAAATTTAAATTGGATTCTGATATCTATTTTAGCATCAGAAAAAGCAAATATGTGGCATTGTTTTGAGCATTTAAATGGTGTACAATTTTGAAATAAAAATGATTATAATTACAAAAAATAATTAGACAATAAAAACAAATTATGGCTTATAACTTATTAAAAGGAAAAAAAGGAATCATTTTTGGAGCCTTAAACGATAAATCGATTGCCTGGAAAGTTGCTGAACGAGCTTATGAAGAAGGCGCAGAATTTTTATTGACCAATACGCCAGTTTCGATGCGATTGGGTGAAATTGACGATTTGGCTGCAAAATGCAATACTGTAGTAATTCCCGCAGATGCAACCAGTACCAAAGATTTGGAAAATCTTATCCGGATTGCTGTTGAGAAGTTCGGCAAAATTGACTTTATACTTCACTCTATAGGAATGTCGCCCAATGTTAGAAAGAAATTGCCCTACGATAAACTGAATTATGAATACTATCAGAAAACTTTGGATATTTCCGCACTTTCATTTCATAAAATGATCAGCATTTGCAAACAAAAAGACGCTATAAATGACTGGGGATCGGTGGTTGCACTTTCATATGTGGCCGCTCAAAGAACTTTATACGGTTATAACGATATGGCTGATGCCAAATCCTTGTTAGAGTCAATTGCCCGCAGTTTTGGCTATATCTATGGCCGCGATAAAAAAGTAAGGATAAATACCATCTCTCAATCCCCTACTCCAACAACCGCAGGAAGTGGCGTAAAAGGCTTTGACGGATTGATGGACTTTACAGAACGCATGTCGCCTTTAGGAAATGCAACGGCTTTAGAATGTGCTGATTATTGCATAACTTTATTTAGTGACCTGACTAGAAAAGTTACCATGCAAAACCTCTTCCACGACGGAGGTTTTTCAAGTATGGGTATGAGCATGAATGCAATGAATCAATATAATAAAAGCTTTGATATTGAACCTGAAGATTAGTTTTAAATCAAGTTATGCAAAAACACCGATTCGTTATTTGAATTGGTGTTTTTTTTCGTTAAATAACAAATCATTCATTCAATTTAAGGAAAAATCAATAGAATTTACGAATCGTATAATTGAAAGGTTTTGAGCTTTTTGCAATCCGGGAGGGCAGGTTATCAAAAAAATATAATTACCCTGTCCGATAAATATTATCGGCTTTCAAAAAAAAGTAAATTTGTATATCAAATTTTTATCCATGAAAAATAAATCAGAACCCATAATACGTGGCCTCAAATCTTTACGTATGCTAATGGAACCAGGAGAGTATAAATATTGTGCCTGTGGCCGCAGCAATAACAATCCTTTTTGCGATGGTTCACATATGGAAGAAACTGATATTAAACCAATTCCGGTTACCATTAAGTTTAAACATGAGGTTAAATGGTGCGATTGCAGAAAAAGTAAAACCTTGCCTTTTTGCGATCATTCCCACAGGCAATTACCGGGATACCAACCTAAATAACACCTTGCTATCCTAAAAAAGTATTCATTGAAAATATAGATCTGGGCTTTTCTTTTTTATAAACCAGTTTAAAGTTAAGCTGAGTTTTATTAATAAACACTTTTGTCCGGTAAAAATAATGGAAAGGGATGAAAGCGTTTAATTGTTTAAGCTACGAGGCATATTTTACGCTTAATTTTCTACATTAATACATCTCCTTATGGAGAAGTTTCTGTACAGTGGATAAATTGTTGAAAATCAACAGAAAGCTTCCTGATCATTTTCCTCGCAGCAGTTAAACTTCATCTTCACCGGACAACAGAGATTTGGAAACAAAAGAATATTATGGAATCCCTCAATAAGGACGATTGACGAAAGACGAATGATTAAATCAGGTTTGCGTAATTTATATAAATTTTAAATTGAGTAGCCAAAGCCTTGCTGGGAGCGCTTTATAGCAATACGAAGAAGTTCCAGTTTCCCGTGATATAAACAATTGGTTAAAAAATATTCCGTTTTTATTAGCGGATACATGCAAATGTTTGCATAATTTCGCAGCGCTTTTTTAAATTAATTATAACCAATAAACCTATATAAATGACAAGTGAAAGTTTAATACTATTTTTTATTGTCGGATTGGTTCTCGTAGGTGGAGCAATTCTGTTTTCAACATTTGTTGCCCCAACATCAACAAACCTTCAGAAATCAGAAGCCTATGAATGCGGCGTGCCAACAAAAGGAATTGCCTGGTTGCAATTCAATGTTGGTTATTATTTGTTTGCTTTGTTATTCCTTATTTTCGAAGTGGAAACTGTATTTATATTTCCCTGGGCCGTTGTAATGAAACAAATTGGTATGGCTGCTTTTATTGAAATTTTAATCTTTTTCGGAATCCTTGGTCTGGGTTTGCTTTACGCCTGGAAAAAACACGCTTTAATATGGGAATAAAATCAATGAAAGATGAAGATTTCAAGGATAGCGAAACCCTTGAGCTCTTTAAAAAAGAAGGCGGAAACGTTCTGCTTTCAACCGTTGATGCAATGATAAACTGGGGAAGGTCAAATTCGATTTGGCCTTTAACTTTTGCTACAAGTTGCTGCGGAATAGAAATGATGGCTGCCGGTGCCTCACGACACGATTTTGCCAGGTTCGGCATCGAAGTTTACCGCGCAAGTCCACGTCAGGCCGATGTTATTGTTATTGCCGGTACCATTACCAATAAAATGGCTCCGGTCTTAAAACGACTTTACGACCAAATGGCCGACCCAAAATACGTTATTGCCATGGGTGCTTGTGCTGTTTCCGGAGGTCCGTTTTTTTACAATTCCTATCACGTGATAAAAGGAGCTGACCACGTTATTCCGGTTGATGTTTATATTCCCGGTTGTCCGCCTCGACCAGAAGCCCTTCTGTATGGAGTTATGCAACTGCAGCGGAAAATCAAACTGGAAAAGCTTGGCAAGCAAAATGAAGTTTCTACAGACTTTTAAAATTTAGGGTCATCAATATGGAAAACGAAAAATTAAAAGAAATTATTTCAGCCTTTATGCCTAATGCAGAAATTGTTATGGATAAACAATTTTTAGAGGTTACGGTAAATGCTGATCAAATTCATAGTTTAGCTCAATTTCTAAAAAATTCACCACAAACAGCTTTTGATTATCTTTTTTGCGAATCGGCTATTGATTATACTGAATATTTTACGATGGTATATCATCTCGATTCAACAAAATTTAGGCATCAGATTGTGTTGAAAACAAAAATTACAGATAGAGAAAACCCAAGTGTTGACTCAGTTAGCGATATATGGATAGGTGCTGAATATCACGAAAGGGAAATATTTGATCTTTTCGGTATTCATTTTAATAACCACCCCGATTTGAGAAAAATATTTTTGGATAATGATTGGGTAGGATTTCCTTTACGAAAAGATTATACCGATCCGGTAAACATTGTTGAAAGATAATTAGTTATGGAAGAGCAGACACAAGCAAGCCTTATCGAAGAACAAGAATTCTCGATCAATATGGGGCCACAACATCCTTCAACACATGGTGTACTTAGGATGGTACTGAAACTAAAAGGTGAAACTGTTTTGGAAGTAAAACCCCAACTTGGCTACATACACAGAGGCATAGAAAAAATGTCGGAAAAACTTACTTATCCGCAAATCATTCATCTTACCGACAGGCTCGATTATTTATCAGCCCACATATTGAATGAAGCCGTTTGTCTTACTGTTGAAAATGCACTCGAAGTTGAAGTTCCCGAACGCGTAAAATACATTCGTACCATTATGGACGAATTAAACCGCATTGCCTCTCATCAGTTATGGTGGTGCGCCTTCGGAATGGATCTCGGAGCGTTGACTTCATTTTTTTACGGACTTCGGGACAGGGAAAAAATATTGGATATTTTCGAAGAATCATGCGGTGCGCGCTTACTTTTAAGTTATAATGTTCCCGGTGGATTAATGAATGATATTCATCCAAATTTCCAGAATCGTGTAAAAGATTTCCTGAAGTATTTTAAGAAAAAGTTACCCGAATACGATGCCCTTTTAACCGGAAACCCGATTATGCAGGAACGGACAAAAGGTATCGGATTATTAAGCAAAGAACAGGCTATAGCTTATGGTGTAACAGGTCCTTCCGGCAGAGGTTCCGGATTTTCATGCGATGTGCGTAAACATCAGCCCTACAGTGCTTATTCTAAAGTTAATTTCAACGAAATTCTTTATACCGAAGGTGATACCTTTGCCCGTTACAAGGTGAGAATCGATGAAATGTGGGAATCCATGTCGATCATTGAACAACTTATCGACAATATTCCTGAAGGCGATTTTGCTCTTAAAATGAAACCGATAATAAAACTACCGGTTGGTGAATATTACACCCGCGTTGAAGCCGCACGTGGTGAATTTGGCGTTTTTGTTATCAGCGATGGCAATAAAACACCTTACAGAATTAAATTCAGATCGCCTAATTTCAGCAATTTAGCAGCCATAGATACCATGGCTAAAAATCAGAAAATTGCTGACTTAATTGCCATTGGAGGTTCTATGGATTTTGTAATTCCTGATATGGATAGATAATATTTTGAGATTAACAGAGGATACTATAGCATAAAACTATGAAATGCCTATTAAAATACTCTTCAAATAAACCTAAAATGATAGTGGTGGGCATTCCATCTGACCGATTTAATAAAAATAATAACAGATGAAACGAGCCATGAGTAAAAGTTTACTCACACACAAGGATAACTCTATGGCGAGTTCCATATGGCAAATAAAAAACAAAAAATAGTCATATGAAATTTAACATTTACGATCTCTCATCTTTTACCAGTAGCCTCGATCAGTTGTTGATGGAGAATTTTTCGCCGTTTTGGGCTGTCGCTATTGAAATGGTTTTAATTGGCGTCGCAATTCTTGCTTTTTACGCAGTTATTGGGCTTTATTTGGTTTATGCTGAACGAAAAGTCTGTGCATTTATGCAATGCCGTGTCGGGCCGAACCGGGTTGGACCCTATGGTTTTTTTCAAACCATTGCCGACTTGATTAAATTGCTCATGAAAGAGTTGATTCCGATAAAAAATGCAGATAAATTACTCTTTAATCTTGCTCCTTTTATTGTAATTATCGCTTCATTTATGGCTATTGCAGCTATACCTTTTGCCAAAGGCCTGCATGCCATCGATTTTAATATCGGTATTTTTTATATCATGGCCGTATCTTCTCTGGGTGTTGTCGGGATTTTAATTGCCGGTTGGTCGAGTAATAATAAATATTCGCTGATCGGAGCAATGCGAAGCGGCGCCCAAATAGTCAGTTATGAATTATCCGTTGGCCTATCACTGGTTACTATTGTAATATTGGCAGGAAGCCTTCAGCTATCAACGATTGTTGAAGCACAACGCGATGGCTGGTTTTTGTTTACCGGTCATATTCCTGCTCTTATCGCCTTTTTGGTCTTTCTGGTTGCTGCTACTGCTGAAACCAACCGCGGCCCTTTCGATTTAGCTGAGGCAGAATCTGAATTAACAGCCGGTTTTCACACGGAATATTCGGGCATTAAGTTCGCGTTCTTCTTTTTAGCCGAATACATGAATATGTTTATAGTTGCCTCTATTGCTGCAACCATATTTTTGGGCGGATGGATGCCGTTTCACGTTAGCGGATGGATTGCCTTTAACGATATTATGGATTTTATTCCGCCATTTTTATGGTATATCGGAAAAACCGCATTTGTTATCTTCATCATGATGTGGTTTAAATGGACATTCCCTCGTTTAAGAATTGACCAACTGCTCACACTTGAATGGAAATACCTGCTTCCAATCAATCTTGTAAATATTTTAATAATGGCTTTTATCGTATTAATGGGCTGGCATTTTTAGTTATGAAAAGTATATATAATTATCTGAAAGAAATATTTGTCGCAATTGCTGCCTTGCTTAAGGGAATGAGAGTGACCGGTTACTATTTTGTGCATCCCCGGCAAATTGTTACTCAACAATATCCTGAAAACAGGGCAACCCTTGAAATGTTTGATCGTTTCAAAGGAGAAGTGGTTATGCCGCACAACGATAATAACGAGCATAAATGCACCGCTTGTGGGATTTGTGAAACAAATTGCCCGAACGGATCGATTGAAATTATCAGTGAAATGCAATTAACTCCCGAAGGCAAGAAAAAAAGAGTTTTAGTCCATCATATTTACCATTTGGGCATGTGTACTTTTTGCAATTTATGTGTTAAAACATGTCCATCAAATGCATTGAAAATGGATCAAACCTTTGAGCATGCTGTTTTTGATCGCGCTAAACTGACTAAAGTATTAAACAAACCGGGTTCGGTTTTATCGAAAGGAGTAGAAGAATGAGTATTCATGAGTTAATGTTTTATATTTTTTCGGGAATGATTATTCTGTTCTCGGTGCTGACTGTAACCAGCCGCCGTATTTTACGTGCTGCTGTATACTTATTGTTTGTGTTGATTTCTACTGCCGGAATTTATTTTATGCTGAATTATCAGTTTTTGGCTGCTGTTCAGTTAACACTCTATGCCGGTGGAATTGTGGTTCTAATCATATTTTCAATTCTGCTTACCAGCCACATCAATCAAAAGTTTGAACCGCTTGGTTTTAAAAAATGGTTTTTTTCAGCCATTGCGGTAGCCGCAGGTGCAATTTTAACCATTACTACAATTCTTAATTACGGATTTAACTCCACAATTAAGGTCAGCGAAAATCCGGATATGGAACTAATAGGAACCAGTTTGCTCAGCACTGATAAAAACGGATATGCACTGCCCTTCGAAGTAATCAGTATTTTGTTGCTTGCAGCTATTTTTGGTTCTGTTGTTATTGCTAAAAAAGAAAAATCGAAATAATATGTTATCTGAAATTCCATTGTCGTATTTTCTCGTTGTAAGCACCTTGATGTTTTTCATTGGTATTTACGGATTTCTTACACGAAAAAACCTGATTACAATTTTAATGTCTGTTGAATTAATTCTTAACTCAGTCAACATCAATTTTGTAGCATTTAACAGGTACTTATTCCCAAACGAACTTCAAGGACATTTCTTTGCGTTCTTTGTTATAGCTGTTGCTGCGGCAGAAGCTGCAGTGGCTATCGCGATAATTATCAGCGTGTATCGGCAATATACAAATATTGACGTTGAACGGGTTGATACCATGAAATATTAATTCATATTAAATTTGAAGAAATAGTTTAACGAATAGATTTATAATGATTGACTATAGTTTTACACTACTAATTCCACTTCTTCCACTTGCACTTTTTATTGTAATTGGTTTGACCAGTGGAAAGATGAAGCCTGCCCTTTCCGGATATATAGGAACCTTAGGTATGCTTATTGTTACTTTGTTGTCCTATTTTACGGCCTATCAATACTTCTTTAATCGCCCTGAAGGTGCAGGAGTATTTGAAAAAATAATTCCCTTTAATATGGTTTGGCTTAACTTTACGGATAAGCTTCATATTGATCTGGGTATATTACTGGATCCAATTTCGGTAATGATGCTGGTTGTAATAACAACTGTTTCTTTGATGGTTCATATATACAGTATGGGCTATATGAAAGGCGAAAAAGGCTATTCAAGGTTTTTTGCATTCTTATCCTTATTTAGCTTTTCGATGCTCGGACTGGTACTTGCCACAAATATTTTCCAAATGTATATGTTTTGGGAACTTGTGGGTGTTTCCTCCTATTTACTCATCAGCTTTTACTATGAAAAACCTTCAGCTGTATCGGCAGGAAAAAAAGCATTTATCGTTACGCGCTTTGCAGATCTTGGCTTTTTGTTGGGAATACTAACCCTTTCATACATAGGCGGAACCTTCGATTTTATCACACTTACCGATCCTCAAGGAGCATTGATTACCCAGGGAACAGGTTTAACCTTTATGGGTTTATCAGCATTGACCTGGGCATTGGCACTTATTTTTATGGGCGGTGCCGGAAAATCTGCCATGTTTCCTCTACATATCTGGCTGCCTGATGCCATGGAAGGCCCAACACCGGTTTCGGCACTTATCCACGCGGCTACCATGGTTGTTGCCGGAGTTTATCTGGTTGCCAGACTGTTTCCATTGTACTATTTAGGTTCGCCCGATGTTTTGACAATTATTGCCTATGTGGGAGGATTTACTTCGCTCTTTGCTGCAATTATTGCAATAACCCAAACGGATATTAAACGTGTGCTTGCATTTTCAACCATGTCTCAAATTGGGTATATGATGCTTGCGCTCGGTGTTTCAGGATATGGCGATCATCACGGTCTTGGTTTTATGGCATCTATGTTTCATTTGTTTACACATGCCATGTTTAAAGCCTTGCTGTTTCTTGGTGCAGGGGCCATTATCCACGCTGTTCATACCAACAATATGAATGAAATGGGCGGTTTACGCAAATACCTTCCAATAACTCATATTACATTTTTGATTGCATGTCTGACCATTTCAGGAGTTCCTCCATTTTCAGGTTTTTTCAGTAAAGACGAAATATTGGTTGCTGCTTTTGAACATGATAAATTACTTTTCTTCATTGAATATGCTGTTGCAGGATTGACTGCTTTTTATATGTTTCGTTTGTATTTTAACGTATTCTGGGGAAAAGACACCCATTATCACCATACACCTCACGAATCTCCATTGGTGATGACTATTCCATTGATGATTCTGGCCGTTGCAAGTATGTTTACCGGTTTTATTCCGTTTAGTTCATTAGTTACTTCTGATGGCTTGGCTTTTGCAGCTCACATTGATTGGGCCATAGCAATTCCATCGGTTTTAATTGGTGTAGCCGGAATAGCTGTAGCTTACCTGTTTTATAAAAAAGAAACCGGAATTCCTGTTAAACTGGCCACAACCTTCAATAACGCCTATAAATGGTCTTACAATAAATTCTATATCGACGAGGTTTATCTTTTTGTAACCAAGAAAATTATTTTCAACAGAATATCGCAGCCAATTGCCTGGTTCGACAGACATGTGGTTGATGCTACAATGGATGGAATTGCGTGGATAACTAATTTTATTTCCGGTTTAATTAAAGGACTTCAATCCGGCCAATTGCAGAAATACGGATTTGTATTTGTTTCCGGACTAATTATTATGATTTTTACTTTCGTTTACATTTGGTTTAATTAAATAGAATGATGGATTTTTTAAGCTTTTTCGTAATTATACCTGTATTAACAATTGTTGCAATTGCTTTTACAAAAGATTTGAAACAAACCCGGCTGGTATCGGCCATCGGAATGTCAATTCAATTAATTCTTTCAATAGTACTTGTTTTTCTTTATCTATCGGAAAGAAGCGCAGGAAACACTTCAGAAATGCTTTTTGCACATTCTTATGTGTGGTTTGAAAGCTTGAATATCCAGTACAATATTGGAGTTGATGGAATTTCAGTGGCCATGATAATGCTTACAGCCATAATTATTTTCACCGGTGTTTTTGCTTCGTGGACGGTTGATTTCTTATCTAAAGAATTTTTTATTTCATTGATTTTTCTTTCTGCCGGAGTATTCGGATTCTTTATTTCATTGGATCTATTCACCATGTTCCTATTCTATGAAGTAGCCGTAATTCCCATGTATTTGCTTATCGGTATTTGGGGAACAGGTCCGAAGGAATATTCAGCCATGAAATTAACCTTAATGTTAATGGGTGCATCTGCCCTTTTATTGGTTGGATTGTTAGGCATCTATTTTAATTCAAATCCTGATGGCGGACAATTGACTTTTAGCATTCTTGAAATAGCGAAAGTTAATATTCCTATGGAAGCTCAGAGAATGTTTTTCCCAATGGTATTTATCGGGTTTGGTGTTTTAGGGGCACTTTTCCCATTTCATACCTGGTCGCCCGATGGTCACGCCTCTGCTCCTACCGCAGTATCAATGCTTCACGCTGGGGTATTGATGAAACTTGGAGGCTACGGCGCATTTCGTGTTGCAATATTCCTTTTGCCTGATGCAGCGCACGAAATGACCTGGTTCTTTTTAATCCTGACCGGAATTAGTGTTGTTTATGGAGCTTTTGGCGCAATATTCCAAAAAGACCTGAAATATATCAATGCCTACTCATCAGTGAGTCACTGCGGATTAGTATTATTCGCAATCTTGATGATGAACAAAACAGCATTAAACGGTGCCATTCTTCAAATGATTTCTCATGGTTTGATGACAGCCCTTTTCTTTGCTTTAATTGGAATGATTTACGGAAGAACACAGACCCGTATGATTGACCAGCTTGGCGGTTTAATGAAAGTTATGCCAATTTTGTCGGTTTCTTACGTAATTGCAGGTTTGGCATCACTTGGCCTACCCGGATTAAGCGGTTTTGTAGCTGAAATGACCATTTTCTTCGGTGCATTTCAACATCCCGATGCTTTTCACCGAATCCTGACTATAGTAGCCGTTGCTTCAATTGTAATTACTGCTGTTTATATCCTTCGGGTTGTCGGACAAATCCTTTATGGGCCTGTTAAAAAAGAAGAATATCTAAAATTGGGAGATGCATTATGGTATGAACGGCTTACGACAGGTGTTTTAATTTTCGCCATTGTTGGAATCGGTACTGCTCCATATTGGTTATCAGAAATGATAAACGACAGCTTGGATCCGATAATTCAGCAGATTATTCAAGGATTAGTTAATTAATAAATATTAAGATATGAATCTCGAAAGTTTTCTTTTAATGAGGCACGAAATTTTACTGGTTATCGCACTGGTAATTATCTTGATTGCCGAATTATCGACTGAGAATAAAAAAAGTATAGTAAACCTGTCTATCATTCTGCTTCTTGTTATAACCGCCATTGGATTTCTGCCGGTGCCAGAGGGCACTTTATTTGGCGGAATGTACCAAACAAGCAAGCTGACCGTTTTAATGAAAAATATCCTGAATATTGGAACAACGATATTATTTTTTCAGGTTGCTGATTGGATTAAACAAAAGGAATATCATAATAAAATCAGTGAATTCTATCTATTGATCATTTCGACCTTAATTGGCATGAATTTCATGATCTCTTCAGGTCATTTCTTAATGTTTTATATTGGTTTGGAATTGGCAACCATACCAATTGCTGCACTTGCAGCCTATGACCGACTCAAAAACATTAGTTCGGAAGCCGGTATCAAACTGATTCTTTCGTCTGCTTTATCATCAGGAATACTTCTTTACGGTATTTCCATGTTGTACGGAACAATTGGATCTTTATATTTTTCTGAGATTTCGGTGGCTTTTATGAATACACCACTTCAGGTGATGGGTTTTATCTTTTTCTTTGCCGGAATGGGATTTAAAATTTCACTGGTTCCTTTTCATCTTTGGACAGCAGATGTTTACGAAGGAGCTCCTATCAACGTTTCATCCTATTTGTCTGTTATTTCGAAAGGCGCTGCAGTTTTCATTTTTGCTATTATTTTGTATACAGTTTTCCATTCCATTGCCCCCATGTGGAAAAACGTTTTATATGTGGTAGCCATTTTAACCATGACTGTTGGTAATTTGTTTGCCTTACGCCAAAAAAACATGAAAAGATTTCTTGCTTTTTCGTCAATTGCACAAGCAGGTTTTATTTTATTGGGAATAATTGACGGAACAGAAATGGGAATGGCCTCAGTGCTTTATTTTGTACTGATTTACATTTTCACGAATTTAGGCGCATTCGGTGTTGTATCGGCTATTTCCGTTGCCACTTCCAAAGAAAATATGGATGATTACAATGGATTGTACCACACCAATCCGCTGCTTAGTTTACTCATGATGCTTGCTTTATTCTCTCTTGCCGGTATTCCACCGGTAGCTGGCTTTTTCGGGAAATTCTTTCTTTTTACCTCTGCAGCTCATGCAGGCTACTATTGGTTGGTTTTTATCGCGGTAATTAATGCCACCATTTCACTGTATTATTACTTACTAGTCATCAAAGCCATGTTTATAAACAAAAGCGAAAACCCGATTGCTTACTTTAAAAGTGCTTTGACCACCCGTATAGCACTGATACTATGTGTAGCAGGCATTTTTTCAATAGGACTTGCAAGCCCTGTTTACGAATTTATTAGAATGTTGAGTATAGGAATGTAAATTTTGGATAGAACTAATGGCACTTATTAAAGGAAAACATATTGTTCAGGAAATAGATGGCGTACTTTGTACTGTTGTTGAAACAAACGTGGATAAAAAGCGAAGGGATTTTCTCAATGAACTACTGGAATTCAACAGCTTTGAAGTAAAAATTCAGGAAGAAACGAAAACGGAAGGTCAGGAAACTACTTTTACGATTGGAGTTACAGATCTGAAATTTAACCCAATGATTGCTGTTTACCAAAAATCATTAAAACGGATTGGTGGCGGAATTGTATCACCAAATTACTGGAATCAGGCAGAAGAAATTGCTCATTTGCCTTATTTCAATTACCGTGAAACCAATCCGGATGCGACTAATGATGATGATTTTCTGCCAAATCCATGGGCATATCGGACTGTTTAGGTATTAGATTTTAGATGCATTTTCTTCAGCCGAGCTAATAATTTCATCAGCTTGTAATTTTGCTTTACTTATAAGGTCATTCGCTTTTTTATCGGCTTCAGCAATTATTTTATTTGAAGTATTTTCTCCTTCCAATCTAATTTTCTTCGCTGCCTCCTTTGCGGCCAAACTCGCTACCATGCCTTTTTTATTTGCTTCCTCAATTAATCTGTCTGCTTGCTTATTGGCCTCATTTTTAGCAATTTCCGCTGCCTTTTGAGCTTCTTCTCGTGCCTTTTCTGCTAGTATTTGAGCCTGTGCAATTATTGCATCAGCCTTATTTTTAGCTTCAAGCAAATACTTTTCAGCTTCGGTGCTTACTTTTTCACGAAGTTCTTGCTTTTGCTTTTCTAACTCTTCGTTAAATTTGGATTCAATCTCATTTTTTTTGCTCTTTAGAAAATCTTTATAGTCAATTTGCACTTTTGGATCACTCAGCAAGCCATTGATTTTTGCGTTTACAAGAACCGAAGTTCCTGGATTTAAAGGAACTCCCAGATTTTCACCTGCTGAAATCAATTGTGAGATTCCGGTTTGTACTGTTTTTCCCAAAGCCTGATATGGAATTTGTAAAGCCAAATCAAAATCAATTTTTCTATCAAATCCAACATTTCCGCCAATAGTAATATCGGAATCGGCATACTTAATTTTAAAAGGTTTTTGATAAACTTTTCCATTCAGAATTTCGAATGAAAAATTTAATCCATCCGTGATTAAACGGCCATACTTCTCATTTCCGAGCAGATTGGCCAATTGTTCCAAAGTCTTGACCGATGTAATTGAGATTTGTGTAGTTTTTAGAATTCCTCCGCCCAAAAGTGTTTCATAATTCAAATTTAAATCGTTGTCCATTTCACCTTTAAGCCGGAATCCGGTTGAGAATTTTCCGTTAGTTTTCTCTGCAATTGGTGCTATCAAATTCAGTAAACCAATCGTTTTATAGGAAAGGGGAATATCAAAATCGATTAGGTTAAAATCAAATCCAAAAGGATGACTTTCGCTCTCGGAACCATTAAATTCGCCAGTCATTTGAATTGTACCACCAAGTAATTCAGCTTTAAGCGGATTGAATTCAATGATTTGATCCTTAAAAGCTACAATCGAAGTTATATTGCTCAGTTCATAATCTGCATATAATAGTTTATCGGCCTGTGCGGTAAAACTAAAATCTATTTTCTCAGGCAAAATGAGCGATAATTCAGCAGAATCGCTTTTTGTGGTTGTATTCTCTTCTTTAAGCATTCCACTTAATAATTCATTCACATCTATTAATTCCGATTTCAGATTGAGCATTCCTTTTAATGTTCCATCAGCAAGGTAATAAGGCAGAAAATCATCAATCCAGCCTGAACCTTTGAAATCGCTTTTTCCAACAAATAAGTCAAGCTTCGCTAAATCAACAGATGAAGGGTTAAATTTAACATTTGCATTTTTAAGCTCAATGGGCAAAGCAAATAGTGAAGAATGATATTTAATATCTTTCGCTTCTAGAGTGCCTTCAGCAATAATCTGGTTGTATTGTTTGTTTTCAATATCCAACATTTTTGCATTCACGATTATATTAAAATCCATTACGCCCGCAAGTGCTTCATCCTGCGGAAGTGGAATCACATCAGTAAGGCTTGTAAAATCAAGCTTTCCGTTTAAACTGAATTTAAAGTCAGGATTACTGATAGGTGTTTTTAACATTAAAGTAGCCGACAAAGGATTATCTGCCATAGTCATCTGAAAACGTTCCAGATTAATTATTGTCTCATCCAAAATACCTGATTCATTAGCAATTTTTAATTCGACATTAATATTTTTTGCGCTTTTTGGCAAATCGGGATATTTAAAAGTTCCGTTATCAATAGCTAAGTCAAGTGTGAATCCCGGCATGGAAGTTTCATTATAAATTCCGGAAACCTTTCCATCAAGTGAAAAAGCACCGCTGGTTTCAATTTTATCAAACTGATTTGTATACAATGCCGGAATTATCGATAAAATGCTTTTTAAGTCGTTATTGCCCGATTTAAAACTAAAATCCATTTCATAATCCTCTTCACCAAGTATAAAATACCCATTAAAAGAAACTGGCAAATTATTTAAAAGATCTTCGGTCTTTTGGAGTGAATAGGTAGATGTGTTCAAATCAGCAATCAACAAAGACTTAAAATTTGTTTTAATTTTGCTCAGAAATTCGAAATTTTCATAGCTCATACTCAATTCTTTGGCTAATAATTCCATTTCCATATCGGCCAAATCGGTTGAAAAATCGCCGCTTAAACTTCCATTCACTTCGTTTAAGATCATCACAAAGTTTATCTCTTTGTCGTCATAAATCAACTTTCCATTATTAACTATTATTTCTTTTACACCAATTGTAAATGGAGTTTCTTCCACGGTAATTTCAGTCGATGCGGACGCAGAAGTAATAATAATATCATAGTTAACTGAGCCATCCTGAAGTATTAGCAATTTAATGGATGGTTTATCCAAAATGATTTTTTTAATCTCGTAGGGAGCACCACGAAAAACACTAAATAAATCGATATCTATGGCAAGTGCATCCATTACCAATAAAGTATCATTGGTAAATTCTTCTTTGCCCACAACCTGCAATCTTTTTAATGCCAAATTAAAATCAGGAAAACTTCTGAAAAGGCTTAAACGGGCAGAACTAAAATCGACCTGTGCATTAACATTTTTATTAATCTCATCCTTAACCAATTGCACTATTTTCCCTTTAAAAATTATTGGGGGCAAAATCATGACTGCAAGGAGAAAAAATACAATAAGGCCTGAAACTTTAAATATTCTTTTCATCGGATAATATAGGGTTTTAACAATGCATTAATGATTAATTATCAGGCAAAATAACAAAAAAGGCTTTTACAATTTTAGAATTCTCTTAATAAAAATGCGCAAACCAGAATTGGAATGCGCATTATTGAATTTGCTTCCAAATATTTTTAAATAATTTTGGAGTAAAGCCAGCTACTTTTTTTAAAAGATTTATTTTTTAGGGATGATATTAATTACCATAATCTGTGTAGAACCTGTAAAAGTTTCTCCCTTAGCAGTTAGACCGGTTAAAGTTAATGTATTGTAATCTCCTATCAGCAATCCTTCTAAACCTTTTACATCATCCATATTAAATTTTGCAACAAAATCACCACAATCATCGGCCTTCCAGCTTTTAATTACTAAGCCGTTTAGTGTTACCGAAGAACCAATCACTAGCTCAAAATCAATATTCGCATGAATTGTTACAACTGTAGCTTTGTTTTGTAAGTTTAAAACATTAGGTGAAGCCTGAATATCAATAGTTTGACTAACCCCAACAGTTGGAATGAAAAATCCAATAATCAATAATAAAAATAGCTTTTTCATAAGATTTTTTAAATGTGTTAATAAATCGTTAAATTTACAAATTAAGTATTGTGTATGTCAAGTCTTTAAGACGAAATTTTTAATATCCATTAAGATCAAAAGGCAAATGGCAGAGATATCCTAGGCAATTAAGATTATATGTTACTTTCTTCTAAATGGGCAAGCCGCTTCTTTTCAATACTATCATCGAAAATCACAAAAGCTTTGATTGTAACACTTGCCATTCTCAATATTTCATTACAAATCCGGTTACACTATTTTCACTTTAAATTTTTCCATTAATTCTGAAGCAAAAATAATTGAGATCAGAAAACAAGAATTAATTAATCATATTGTAATAGGTTATTAATCCGGCTGTAATATTTTCAGAATTAATTTGCCTAAACAAAATGACAATCAAAAAACTTAAATAACAGATGTTAAAAATCAAAAAAATGAAAAATGTAAATCTAAATTTTCTTGCTATTTTAATCGGCTTATTTGCCTTTGGGATCACCTCCTGTAAAAAA
>JAZDJM010000374.1:0-10254 GCA_043804305.1 Bacteroidota bacterium | reverse complement strand
CAACATACACTTTTTCGACAGGTAATCTTCCCTCATCAATAGCTTTTGCGTAAACACTCAAGTCTTTGGTATTCTGCAAATAGGCATTTTCGAGCTGACTGATGCCGCTCACGCCTATTGCATAAACCTGGCCGGTAGTTTCGCGGGTGCAATACCCCTGAAAATTACGATGTATGGTTTTTGTGCTTAAAGCCTGGCATAATTCATCAGAAGGTTTTGCAAAATGGTCTAAACCAATGGCCACATAACCACTTTTGGTCAATTCCTGATAAGCAATCTGGAAAAGTTTTATTTTTTGATCGGCATCCGGTAAATTGTATTTTTCGAGTGCTTGTTGTGCCTTTTTGAGCCAGGGCACATGTGCATAGGAGAAAATAGCCAAACGATCGGGATTGGCAGCAATGGCTTGTTTGATTGTTGTTGTAAAACTCTCCGGAGTTTGAAATGGCAAACCATAAACAAAATCCAAATTCACTGAAATATTCCCTTTCGTTTTAATATAGGCAATCAGTTCGGCAATCGGAATTACAGATTCGTCGCGGTTAACCGTTTCCATTACTTTTGATTCAAAATCCTGAACTCCTAAACTTATTCGGCTAATTCCACTCTTTACCAGCCTGTCGACATATTCAAAATTCAGGTGAGCCGGATGGCATTCCATTGCGATTTCGGGCTGTTCTATAAACTGAAAATGCTCAAAAAACAAGGCCATAATTTCCTCAACGTCTTCCACAGGTAAATAATTTGGTGTGCCACCACCCCAATGAATCTGTGAGATTTTTCGTTCGGTATTCAGCATACTCTTATACAAAAGAATTTCCTTTTTCAGTGTATTTACGTAATTCTTAATCAACACTTTATCTTTACTGATATGGGTATTACACCCGCAATAATGGCAAAGCTTTCCACAAAAAGGAATATGAATGTAAAACGAAATGTTATGTGGCAGTGAATCATTTGAATCGGTAAAAGCCTTTAAATTCATCTCCGAATCAAAATTTTCGTGAAAATAATTTGCAGGAGGATAACTGGTATAACGGGGAGTTGGGACATTGTATTTCTGAAGCAGCGATTGAGATAAATTCATTGGATTTGTTTGTTCGGATTAGTAATGAAATTATTATTTTTGATTTATTCTAATTATCTATTGAATTATTTTCTTTGATGTTCAGACTCTGTTTAATCTTATTTCAAATTTAATTGAGCTCTTTGTACAGCTGCCTGTGTAAATTAAACAAGGAATGTTGGGTTCATTTTAAAAACGTAATTTTCGTTTTTTTTGCCAACATTCCTCGCTTGAGAATCAATATCAAAACTATACACATTTCAATCTATACAGTGAAATAACATTCTTTGAATGGTTTTAAATTTTAAATCTGAAACCGATATCAGAAAAGATTGTTTCACTTCCACGAGGCAATATTAAATATAGATTTTGTAGTAAATCTGAAGTTTAAGTTTCTTTTTCCGGAATTCTTTCTCTGAGGAGTCATTTTAAAAAAATGCAAGATTTTATCCGTTTTTTATTGAAATGAATTTTTAAATGAAAAAGATTTGTCAAGATTATATTTCGCTGTATTTCTGTATCTTATGATTATTTTCTTCATTTTTAACCAGCTGCTATTTACCAAAATGAAAATTTGAATTCTGTAGATTCTGTATAATTAGAATTCGAATAAATTAGAAATCAAATGAAAAAAAGTAATTATTCATGTGTTTATAATTTTAAATTTCGGGCACAAGGAATAGCCATAAAAAATATAATCATTCTGTTTGGTGATTTTTTAATCATGGCTATTTCATACTATAATAATTTGATATTAATGATAGTACGGAACTCACCTGTTGCTGAAAATCATTATCATTCTATTGGGTGTTGTGAAGCAACATGTTCGTTTCATAATTCCTTTCCGGAAATTCTATATGGATAATGTGCATTGCTTTGCCATACGAATAACTAATTTTTAAATCAAAAAGCTCGCTAATCTTTTTAACTATCGATAAACCAAGTCCGATAGATTTGGAAGATTTCGATGATTTGTAAAACCGGTTGAAAATTAAATCGGCATTGAGCGGCTTTGATTCACCGGAATTGCTTACGGTAAATCCTGCTTTCGACAATTCAATTTTTAATGTTCCATTCTGAACATTATGCCGAATTGCATTCTTTATCAAATTTAAAAATAAAATATCGCCTAAATAAGGATTTATTTGTAAAATCACCTCTTCATCAATGTGTTGTAAAAGCTTTAATCCTTTTGCCTGAATTATTTCTTCATAATTCTCAATATGTCTCTGAATTAGTTGAGTAATGTTAACATTATCAATTTCAGGATATTGTCTATTTTCGATACGAGCCAGCAGAATTAGCGTCTTATTCAATTGAGCCAAGCGGTTAGAGGCTTCATAGGCTTCGGTAATAAAGATCATTTGTCGCTCAGGCAAATCCTTGCATTGCAATAACTGCTCCAGTTTTGCATTGATAATCGCTAAAGGTGTTTGAATTTCGTGCGATGCATTCTCTGTATATTCTTTCATGCTTAAATAATCGTTCGAAATTCGATTGTTCATTTTTACCAAAACAGAATTCAGATCTTCAAATTCTTTAATCTCAGTTTCGGGCAACTCAAAATTTGGCTTTAGGTTTAAATCAAATTTATTGATACGGTCGAGGCTTATGTAAAAATCCTTCCAAATCTGATTCGATGAATATTTATTGATTATCAAAAGCGCGATAATTAATACAATAACCAATGCGGTGATTATCAGAAAAATATTAATTATCAAATTGTCGGTGTCTTCCAGCGGGCGGATTATTTTAACCTCAAATGCCGAATTTAAGGTATAGGTATTGAAAGTCATTTGCCTGTATGGCAGATATTTTAAACTTTTTTCATCAAAAATTAGTGTGTCCTGAAAACGTGTTGTGGTATCCTGAATGGCCGAAATCGATTTTAAAGGCATGAGCTGGCAGGCTCCCAGATAGGTGCCTTGTGAAGTGGATAAATCCTCAACCTGTTCAAAGAAAACTTTTTTAGCTTTCAGAAGCTCCGAGTTGATATATTCATCAACCTGAAACCTCAGCGTTAAGTAAAAAGCAATAACTGCAAACAAAAAGGTAAATAGTGCAAAAGATAAAAAATTGAGGCTTGTTTTGGTTGAAAGTTTCATGGTGGTTGCTTTGTTTAAAATTAGCAGAATGATGAGCGTTTAAGCCACTTCAAATTTATATCCGATGCCGTAAATGGTTTTTATATAGTCCGGACAACCTGATTTTATCAATTTATGCCTTAAATTTTTGATGTGTGTATAAATAAAATCAAACGAATCTGCCGTATCCATATAATCTCCCCAAAGATGTTCTGCAATTCCTGCTTTGGTAATCACTCTGTTTTTATTTGCCAGAAAGAAAACCAGTAGTTCAAATTCCTTTTTAGTAAGCACAATTTCAACATCCGAAACAAAAGCACGGTGTTCATCAGGCAATACTTTAATTTCGTTGAAACTGATTTGATTGTTTCCGCTAAAATTAATTCGCCGGTTTATCGATTTCAGGTGTGCATTCAGTTCGGCAAGATGAAAAGGCTTGGTAAGATAATGATCGGCTCCGATATCAAGGCCTTCAATCCTGTTTTCCAATGAAATACGCGCGGAAATAATGATAATCCCTGAAGCAATATTGCGTTTTTTCGCCAATCGTATTAAATCCAAACCACTGCCATCGGGAAGATTTATATCTACTATCAGGCAATCGTATTCGTAGAGTACAATTTTTTCAGATGCACTTTCGTAAGTTCTTGAGATTTCACAAATATGGCCTTCCTCTACCAAATACTCCTCAATGGAGCTGACCATGCTGGCTTCGTCTTCTATTAATAATATTTTCATATGTCTATAATTTGTTTTTTAATGGTCATATGGAATACGCCATAAATAATCATTGCGGTTTGTATGCAATTTATTGCTTATGGCTATTTCATAATGTTGTTTATAGGTTCCAAAAATACAGAAAATTAAAAACAGGAAAGATTTTTATTAATCAGAGTTCGGACTTCTTCCAAATCCAAATTGGTTTATTCATTATTTGAGGCAAGGGAATTTTTTTTTCATTATGGTCCGGTAAAAACAGAAACAAGATAATTTTTCCCGGCCTACCCTCCTTAAAATGTTGATTTTCAGATTGAGCTAAAGCCCATTTATCCAAATTTTAACAGGACACTACTGTCTTTTTTCTGTAGAATTATGTGTTTTGAAGTCTGGTGGCAATTAAAAAAGAAAATATTCTATCGCATGACTAACGAAATCGCCCCGAATCCCATATCTTAATTTTTTGCTCAAATTAATTTCAAAATTTAATTTCACAAATAAAAACCTTTACTTTGTACTAAATATGTTCTGTATGGAAATTAAAAGCGCTTATACTATTATTTTATGGTTTCACTATTTTATAAGCGGAACTTTTTTATTTATCGCTTTTTGGTTGTTGATTCGCTCTTTTAGAGGTATTTATAAAAATTTGCCTTATGTAAAATTAGATAAAACACTGGCTTATTTATTTATTATCAATCTTTATTTGCAATTATTGCTCGGTTTTATTTTGTTTACCAACCTAAGTATTTTTGGTTACGATTATCAGAGTGCCGACGGAAGTATTGCAACTGCGGCAAAACGCCTCTGGCCGGTAGAGCACATTGTATTAATGCTTTTTGCTTTGTTTATTGCCAATTTGGGATTGATATTTTCGGCGAAAAGCAATATTTCAAAAATTAAACACCGGAAAATAATTCTTTATTATGCAATTTCTATTGCACTGATAGGCATATCTTTAGCATCAATTTATTGGTTCTGATTTTTGTAATTTAATAAATGTTTAAAGAAACTTCGGATTAAAAGTTACTTTAACCCAGGCCCAATGAGCAAAAGAGGCTTCGATGCCGGTACCCAATGCTTTTAATACTAAATCATCGTGAGGCAACATAAACGAATAACCGACATTTAGCGTATGATTACTGCCAAATTTATGCGTAATTAAGAAATCGAACTCATTTCCAATCTTTCTGCTGATTCCTTCTTCCATCTCTTCGGCATACGCCAAAGCATGATAATAGGCAGCAAAGGTCGTTTTCTTCCCATATTTTAGGTAAAAGTTCAAATCAGAAATTCCATAGGGGGATTTAAACTGAGATCCTTTATCAAAATCCATAAAACCTAAAAAGCCATGCGGAATTGTTTCCATAATCTGCACAAAATGTTTATCCTTTGCCGATAAATCAGAATATTTTTTGCCTGAATAATGATCATAACCGGCTCCAACTTCCAAAAATTGGATGGAATAATCTAGGTTAGCGGTATAAATATGTGCTTGATGATGGTTTCCGTTTTTATTCTTTCCAAACTGAAAATAGGCAGCTCCATCAAAACCAAATCCAAACTTCTTTATTACCGGATTAATCCCCAGAGTATTCAAACCGTAATTTGTCAGCGTACCGGGTTTTTGATAAAAAGCCATCAGGTTAATGAAATTAATTTTAATATCCGAAGAGAATTCTTTTGATGCCCAAAGCCAGCTCATCGATTGGTAATTATTAATCGAATAAGCGGTGTTTTCAAGAATGCCTGAATTAGCACTGTTTAAGGCATAGCCAAAATCCAATTCCAGCTTATTCCTATTGTATCTGAAAATTCCGGCATCATGAGCCGCTCCGTAAATACTCCAGTTTCTATCGGAAAATATTCTTTCGTCGCCATATTTTATGGCCTGACGGCCGATGGTAAAATTAAAATCTCGATTTAGATTATACCTCATCCATGCTTCATGCATTAAAACAGCTTTTGAAGAATTTATAATATAGGTTTCCCCCCAGGCTCTGGCGTCCTGTACTGAAAAGCGAAAATCAAATTTTTCCGATTTATAATCCAATATCAAACGGCTTCGCTGCGAGATTACAAATGCAGGATCGGCATCGGCCGCTAAAATTGTTTTATACCCTTGTCTAAACTCAGAAATATTTACAAAATTACCGCTTAAAGATAATTCCGGCTTAATTTGAGCAAAAACCCCAAGAGTCAGATAAACTAGTAAACTTAGCAAACTGATTTTTTTCATTTTGGATGATTAAATGTTTGTTTATTTAGATTAATGTCCAAAATTAAATAATTCTGAGGAATAATTGATAATGGATGATGGATAATGGATAATTGAAAAAGTCGGAAGGTCGGAAGGTCGGAAGGTCGGAAGGTTAAAAGTTGAAAATTAGCTGGTGGCTGCTGATTAAAAGTTTGTCAATAGTCAAAGCCTAATTAGCGTTGACCGTTTTAACGCTCATTTCGCTTTTTGATCCAGATAGTGGATAATTAAACCTATCAACCTTTCAACCTTTCAACAACTCAACTTACAAATACTTAATCCAAAATCAAAGTCATCCCCAGTCCAAATCCTTTGGTTTTGTATTCATTCTTTCCGATAAGATCGAATGGGGCATTCAGGACTAAAATAAAGTTTTTTGCTTTTTCTATTGAAATTCCGGTATTTAGGGTTAATACATGTGAATTATTCTCGTTGGAATCATAAACCTGAAAATTATAAGCTAATCCGGCAATAAAATTTATTTTCTCCAAAAAATAATAACCTATATCACTGTTAATATATAATCCCTGAGTATGCCCCGAAGTGTTTTTAAAAGTATGTTGTTGAAATTGCGCATCAAAATCAATGCTGAATTTCGAATTTGCAGTATACGACATGAGAATTCCAACAATATACGACGGACTAACCTCATGAGCTGCGTTTCTTCTTACATAAACGCGGTTTCCAATAATATCGTTATATCCAGCCATCAAGCCCATCCTAAGTTTTCCTTCCATAGGAATTTGATATTTCATCCCGAAATTAATCTCGCTAACATCTATTGGAATCGCAATTCCTAATTCCAAATTTTCGAACAATCCATAAGAAAACCTAAATCCCATTGAAGAAAAAATAAGTGTTGAATCTGAACTCGAAAATAATTGGCTTGAGGCACCCTTGCCATCAAAGAATTTTGTGGCTATAGCATAAGCAAAGTAGGGTTCAAACTCGATGCTTCCTGCGGAAACAGTCTGTGTATTTTTTGCGCCTATTTTTGAAGCCGACAATCCTCCAATCTGACTAAATGCATTTACATACAAAAGTGTAATAATAAATAAAGAAAATATTTTTTTCATTTAATTAAGGTGTTTTACTGCACAAAGAGTATTAAACTCTTTTGAATTTATTTGAATAATTTTTGGTCTAAAAAACTTTTCAAATATAAAACCCAAACATAAAACATGGCAATACCAATACCTAGGTATAATGGGAATAATACATATTTAGGAATAAAAGGGGCAGATCTTAATGCAATACCCATAGCAATCATTAATAGTATCAGTAATTTATCCTTTAGCAGGTGAAACTCCCAGATACTTATTCTGTTGGGCAATGCAGCAAGAATACGGTCTATATTCTTAAGCGTTAATTTCAGAAAAATAAATCGTGTCTTTACCAAAGCTATCAATAGCCCAATACTAATTCCGATAATTTTCTGGTTTGTGGTTAATAAATCGAACCAACTGTAAGCTCTGAGGCTAAGAATTGCACTGGCGGTAAGCCATAAAAATCCTGTTAATAATACTAGTGTTCTGACCTTAACTTTAGGCATCATTTTTATTATTGTTAGTTAGTAAACTCCGGTAATACAGCAAACTAGATGTGAATAGAGCGAAACCTATTCCGATATAAATCGGTCCCAGAAAAACTTTTGAAACATTGGGAGAATTTCTCAAAAGCAATCCTAAACTCATCATAAAAGCAATTAAAAAGTAGGAAGTCCATTTTTGAAATGCCCAGATACAGACTTTTTCACCGTACTGGCTTATGCGCTCTATGTTTTTAAGTGCAATTTTCGAAAATCCAAAATAGGTAATGATCACTCCTGATAGTAAACCCGAAATCAAGACAAAGACCAATTCGTTTATCGAATATGCTGCATACCATTGCGTTGAAAGTTTTATTAGAAATAAGCCCACTCCCGACCACAAAATTCCGGAAATAAGGATTAATATGTTTTTTGGAACTCTTGGCATGACAAAAATCTGTTTTTTTAATATTCCCAGGCAAAAGTATTCATACCTTTTTTAAATCTTCTAAAAATATTGTTATTTAAAACAGAATTTTACTGAATTAAAACTTTTAGTCTCTAAAATCGCTATTTTTGTAAAAGATTCCTAAGCCATTTTGCAGCAGAATACTAACAAACCAAACCATTATCATCAGTTTGAATAGAAAAAGATTTATTCAAAAAAAACCTTCCTTATGAACAAGAAACTAAAAAAAGCAGTAACAATCGTTCTGATTCTCTTTATTGCAGGAATAATTGCCTATCCCAAGCATAAGCCACTACTAAAAAAGAATCCAAAAGAACCTGCAAAAACCAAAGGCAATTTCAGGGGCGAACGTCAGACACTTAATGTAAGCGGCTATTTGATTAAGCCTCAGGCTTTGAGCGAATACGTTAAACCAACCGGAACCCTAAGGCCCGATGAAGAAGTGGATTTATCCTTTGAAACCTCTGGTAAAATAGTGAGTATAAATTTTACCGAAGGAAGCCGTGTAAAAAAAGGCCAACTCCTAGCTAAAATCAACGATAAACCTTTGCAGGCACAACTGCAAAAGCTTCTGGCTACAAAACAACTTTCTGAAGCAAAAGAATTCCGGCAAAGAAGCCTGCTCGATAAGGATGCCATCAGCCGCGAAAGTTACGACCAAATTGTTACCGAATTGCAAACCATACAGGCCGACATCAATCTGATAGAAGCCCGAATTTCGGAAACCGAACTACGTGCTCCTTTTGACGGAACTATTGGATTACGCTACTTAAGCGAAGGCGCTTATGCAACCTCTTCGACCAAAATTGCAAAACTGGTTAAAATTAGCCCGCTAAAAATTGAGTTTTCTATTCCTGAAAAATATGCGCAGGAAATTAAACCGGGCTATCCGATTACTTTTAAAGTCGTTGGAAGAGAGGATAATTTTAATGCTAGCGTGTATGCGGTAGATCCAAAAATTGACATTGAAACAAGAACGATTGTTTTAAGGGCCATCTATCCCAATAAAAATGAAGAACTTAAATCGGGGCGTTATGCTTCAATAAGCCTTCAGATGTCGTATATTGATGATGCCATTGCAATTCCTACCGAAGCATTAATTCCGGAAATGGATGGCGAACGCGTATTTATTTACAACTCAGGAAAGGCTGTATCGGTAAAGGTTAACACCGGTTTAAGAACAGAATCTCAGATACAGATTACCGGAGGCTTAAATTTCGGCGATACTTTATTAACCACAGGCATACTGCAATTAAGGCATAATCTTCCGGTTATTCTGGATACCATTTTGAATAAAAATTAATCAGCAAATACTAATTCCTATGAGTTTATCATCATTAAGCATTCAGAGGCCTGTACTTGCCTCGGTAATGGCCATTCTTATTCTCTTGTTTGGTTTTGTTGGATTATCCTTCCTTGGCGTTCGCGAATTTCCAAGTGTCGATCCGGCTGTAGTTTCAGTAAGTACTTCTTATCCCGGAGCCAATTCCGATGTTATTGAAACACAAATTACCGAGCCGCTTGAGCAATCCATTAACGGAATTCCCGGTGTTCGCTCGCTTACAAGCTCAAGCAGCCAGGGACGAAGCAATATTACCGTAGAATTTGAACTCTCGGTTGATATGGAAACCGCCGCCAACGACGTGAGAGATAAAGTGTCTCAGGCCATGCGTCAATTGCCCCGCGATTGCGATCCGCCAACAGTTTCCAAAGCTGATGCCGACTCCAATCCGATTATTTTCCTTACCGTTGAAAGCGAAAAACGATCGCTGCTCGAGCTTTCTGAAATTGCAGAACTTACACTCAAAGAACAACTTCAAACCATTTCGGGAGTAAGTGGTGTGGTAATCTGGGGACAGAAAAGATACGCCATGCGTTTGTGGCTCGATCCGGTAAAACTTGCAGGTTATAAACTTACGCCTTTGGATGTTAGAAACGCCATTTCCAGAGAAAATGTGGAGCTGCCTTCAGGTTCTATCGAAGGAAATAATACCGAACTTACCATAAGAACTTTAGGCTTATTAACCACACCCGACGAATTTAACGATTTGATTATTAAACAATCAGGCAATCAAATCGTTCGTTTTAAAGACATTGGCAGGGCTGAACTCGGCCCCGAAGACCTTCGAG
>JAZDJM010000373.1:0-3861 GCA_043804305.1 Bacteroidota bacterium | reverse complement strand
AGTATATATTTTCTCATAAATTGAATTTTTATTGCATTTTTTGAAAGGAACTATTCTTTAAAAATAAATAATTTTTTCTACTTTCTTTCGTCTCAGATAAGATCGGATAATGCTTTGTGTATCACGATTATTTACATAATTTGTAATCCCTGATTTAATCGTTTCCAAAGATTCGTTTAAAACTTCAAAATCGATAAACCCAAATCCCTGATAACTTCCATTTTCGATCAAAACAATTGCTTTTTCTTCAGTATTTCGTCCCTGATCGATGATAAGCATATTGTCGTGAGAAAATGAAAAAAAATCAATTAGCTGCTTAGCGCGAATATTGTAAGATTCTGGATTTTCTTCACCGATACAAGCTCCACTGCATAATTTAATTCCGTATTGAAAACAAGCGCTTGAGCTGTGGTAGAGTCCATTTAACTTTTGACATAGTTCATAATTTTCAGTCAACTGAAATAGTTGTTCCTGTGCCTGCACTTTTGAAGAGAATAGGGTCAGTGAAGTGTTGCTGTTATTGTTTGCCCTATCAATACTCATGCACAAATAACCGTTTTCATTTTCTGAAACATACAAACCCCAACTGTGCAAACTTCGTCTTTGAGAGCGATTATATACAGGTAGATTTTTTTTTATTTCATCCGATTCAAGTAGTAAAGCAATTAGCTCGCTACCACATAATTCATAATCAACATCGGCAATGCGGTTTTTCATTTCCAGTGCTTTTTTAGTTGTGCTAGCATTCAGATGTGATATGATGCGTTGATGAATGTTGTTGCTTTTTCCAACGTAAATCAATTCATTTTTGTCGTCGTAAAAATAATAGACTCCGGTTTCATGGGGTAAAGTATCAATTTTTTCTTTCTTTAGGTTTGAATGTAAGCCTTTTAAAGAAATGCCGTTCAAATCCGGCTGGTAATGATAAATCCTTTTGAAAAGTTCAGCAGTTGCAGTGGCATCACCCAGTGCACGGTGCCGGTTTGTAATTTTTATACCAATCTCGGAGCATAGATTTCCTAAGCTGTAACTTCTCAGACCCGGAATAAACTTTCTGGCCAACTTGATGGTATCCAGTAATTCGCGTTCATAATGATATCCCAGACTTTCGAATTCGGATTTAATAAAACGGTAATCGAACAAAACATTATGAGCGACAAAGGTACAGTCTTTGGTTAGTTCAACTATTTCTTTGGCCAGTTCATAAAATTTTGGCGCTGAAGCCACCATTTGATTATTGATACCTGTTATTTGGGTGATTCGATAAGGGATTTTGCGCTCAGGATTGATCAAACTGGAAAATTCCTTGACGATTTGTTTACCATCAAAAATAAGTATGGCAATCTCGGTAAGTTTATCCGTTTTGCTATTTACACCGGTTGTTTCAACATCAATAATGGCGAACATACAATTGAATTTCTTCAAAAGTAAAAAGAAAACACATTTCAATTAACCAAAATTTGAATAAAAAAAAAGGAATACAAAAAAATGGTATTATTTGTGAAATCTCAGAATTTCATGTAGGTTTGAATAAAATATACAAACACATTTCTAAGAATTTTTTTCTTTATAATTTTAAGCATTAACCATGAAAAAGTTCGATCCGATAAAGAACTACCAGGCTACAAAAAAAAATATTGGGTATGTTGAGCGCACTATGGCTACCCAGGATGATTATAATCGTATTGGGTTTATGTCAGGGCTTGAGGTACATCAACAGCTATTGACCAAAGAAAAGTTATTCTGTCATTGTCCGGCCGGGATTTTCCAAACGCATACCGATTTTGATGCTGCATTGATACGGCATATGCGTCCTACACTCAGTGAGCTGGGAGAATATGACGGAACGGCTTTGATGGAATTTAAAACCCGGAAAGAAATAATTTACCGAATAAAAAATGAAACGGCATGCACCTACGATGTGGATGATACACCGCCGTTTCCAATTAACCGGGAGGCTTTAAACATTGCGCTTAAAATCTCATTACTTTCACGGTTTAATATTGTTGGCGAAGTGCATATTACCCGAAAACAATATCTTGACGGAAGTATCCCTACTGGATTTCAAAGAACTGCCATCTTAGGTGTTGAAGGAGAAATTCCTCTTAAGAACAAAACGGTTCGATTAATTCAATTAAGTATTGAAGAAGATAGCTGCCGCGAAGTTTCGGATATCGGGCATCAAAGAATCTACAAAACCGATAGGTTGGGAATGCCACTTATCGAAACCGTTACTTATCCTGATATGGTTAATCCGGCTGAGGTTAAAGAGGCTTGCGATTATATCCGTTTTTTAAATAGGAGCACAGGATTGGTTAGAACAGGTATTGGAGCGGGTCGTGAGGATGTAAATGTTAGTTGTAGAGGCGGAACCAGAGTAGAAATAAAAGGCGTGGCTCATACCAGATGGATTCCTGAATTAACACATAATGAGGCTTTCAGGCAATGGTCATTACTAAAAATTAAAGAAGAACTTTTAGGGAAAACAGCAAAAAGTGACTGGAAAATTTTTTCAGCAGAATTAAATTTTTATTTATTCCAATTTCCGGCGAAAGAAATTGAAAGTGCTTTTGAAAATAAATTTCAAATTTGGGCTGTTAATTTGCCTAAATTCAACAAAATACTTTCGCATTTTACGCAACCCGGAAAAGTTTTTGCCAATGAAATTTCTGATCGCCTGAAAGTGATTGCCTGTTTGGAAAAACCAAACATGACACATTCAGAATGTTTGGAACCTATGATTGCGGAAGATGATTTTGATAAAATAAGAAAGATTCTGAAATCGGACAAAGAGGATGCTCAGCTTGTTTTTTGGGGTCCAGCTGAGGATATTAAAACAGCACTTGAAACAATTGAAGAAAGATGTCTGATGGTGTTTGATGGAGTTCCGCCGGAAACAAGAAAATCTTTTGAAGACGGAACTACGATATTTGAAAGGGTTTTGCCCGGCGCCGATCGCATGTATCCGGATACGGATTCAGCGCCAATTCCTTTAGAAAATACGCATATCGAATTGCTAAAAAAAGAATTACCTTCGGATGTAATTGATCGCTATAATCAATTTAAAGTATGGGGAATAGCAGAAGACACCTACACCTTTTTACTCTCATCTAATCTTTTCCCGCTAATTCTTGAAATTAAAGAAAAACTCGAAATTGATCCGAAATTTATAGGGCATTTTCTTGGTCATCGGTTTAAATTTATTCAGGGACAATTTATTCAATCATCCCATTTTAATGTGAAAATAATTTACGGCTTGTTTAAATATTTAAAAGATAATCAATTGCAATTTGATTTGGCCGAGGATATGTTGAAATTGCTTTACGAACACCCAAAAATGCAGTTCGATTCGGTTTTAACTACAATTAAGTTTAAAAAGGTAGAGAAGAAACAAATCCTTGAGCAAATCAGTTTTCTTTCTGAAAAATTCAGGCAAATTAGTACTGACCCAAGTCCTCAGAAATCACAAAATTGGATTATGGGGCAACTCAGAAAACTTGCATTAGGAAATATTTCAATGCCGGAACTAATTGCCGAAGTTAGAAAAACCTGCTAGTCGAACTAATTTAAAGGCTGCTATCGGATAATTATCAAAAAAAAATTAAAATGACAGAAGATATATTTCAGGGTTATAAAGGCGAAAGTTTAAGTGTTTTGAAAAAGTTCCAGGTTAGGGTATGGGGACAAGCGATCGTTGAAACCATACGTGGAAATTTTACCGGAACTATTTTGCCCCGGGCTGAAAATGATGATGATCAGCATATTGTAATGAAAATTCCTACCGGTTACAATATTGGAATCGATATTCAAACCATTCTTAGCATGAAGGAAACCGGTTATAAGAAAGCCAATTATAAGATT
>JAZDJM010000372.1:0-9658 GCA_043804305.1 Bacteroidota bacterium | reverse complement strand
ATTTGTAATTTCTCCATCGATTAAAATGGGATAATTGCCTTTTTAAATTTCACTTAATCTAATTTGAATGGGTATTAGAAGGCTGTCTTTGCCGGCAGGTATGGAAAAATTAAACTCATAATTATAGCCTAACTTAAGCAGTTTAATTTCCGTATTCGATGAGGCTTGAGGAATAAATCCGCTAGGTATATTTAGCTTGAAAAAACCGTTTGCAGAATCGCGGCTTTTCAAAATCCGGATAAAAATTTCAAAATTGGTGTGTGGTGCAGTTTCAGGTACAATTAAATCGATTGAAAATGTACTTTCTGATAATTCAGCTTTAATAGTATCTTTAGAAATTATTTCTTTCTTGGCAATCAAACTGCTATCGATACTTATTGTACTGAAATTATAACTTAATAGCTTAGCTGTTGATTTTTGACTGCCAATGGAATACTTGAAACCTAAAGAAGTATAATTGAAGTGGTCATTCTTCCCTTCTGATTTCCCGTCGATTAAATCAGAAAATACAAAATTGAATTTATTAGAAAGCTCGGTTGAAAGTCTGGAGTTTATTTTGAATTCAAATTTTATACCGACCGGAAGAAATAAACTAAACGCTTTGTTTGTATTCGTCCAGCCAAAATTATTTATAGTATCGTTGGTTTGAACATCGGTTAATAAACCTTTCCATCCTATTATTCCTGCGCCGCTTTGCAAGTAAAACCCAAATCTTGAATCTGTATTAAATAATGCGGCTACAGGATTAAAACTTCCAAGGATTGCCATGCTTAAGGCAGTTGATTTAAATGCGATGTTCTCAGTTAAATCTGCATTTACTCCTTGCAAGCTGTGGTAGTTAATTTCTGCACCAATTTGAAAGGAATTTCCCAGATTTCTTCCAAAATATAGCCCTCCACCGGGTTTAATTTCCTTTTCGGCTGATGAAGGCCAGAAAGAATTGTATTTTACATCGCCAAAAAAGACATTCACACCTCCATTAAAACCAAAATACCACTGCTGTTTATCCTTATTGTTTGCTTCAGTCTGGCCAAAGGCATTCACTGAAATACCAAATAAGAATACAAGAATAAAAAGTATATTGACTTTAATTACTTTCACATTATGCCGTTTTAGTGCAAGAATTGGAGTTTTAATGAGTGAAACTATTCCTATACGCAAAAATAGACTTTTAGTTTTAGAATTATTCGGATTTTTATGGCTTATATGTTCACCAATAAAACTTAAGGCTTATTTATATTTAGTTTTCCCTTGCAATTTTTTTTCATAATTTTAATTGCATTTTTATCTTTTATACCCAATAATTTAGCTTGTTTAAAATTTGCGCAAGCCTCTTCTTTTTTGTTAAGCATCAAATAGGACAAGCCGAGATTGTAATAATTTTTCAGCCATTCGGGTTTTTCGGATTCATTTTCAGGAATTAGGAATATCGCTTTTTCAAACGATTCAATTGCAGCTTGAAATTCTTTCAGTTTATGCAATGTGCTACCCATCTGTGCATAAATTATCCATAAATTGGTTTCAGGCTCAATTTTTAATGCCGATTTAAAATCGGATAATGCACTCTGGTAATTCTCTCTTTCAAAGCGCAGCAGTCCTCTTTTATAAAAATCGATTAAGGTTTTTGGATTCAACAAATTAAAATCTGAATCTTTATATTTTATCGATCCAAAAAAATCGATAAATGCCTGATAGGGTAATTCGTAATAACTGCGTTCAAAATGTTTGGCTTCATTAGCAGGTAATAAATACTGATGATAAATACTTTCCTGGTTAAATAAATTTAGATACCGAAACCGGTAAACTTTAGCACCGTTACTTATTGCGGGCATAACCGCCAGTATCATGGTAAATTTTGAAGGCTCTTCAAGTTTTGAAACCCTTAAAATGTTGAAGGATACCTGATTTAGAATTTCTTTTTTATCGTAATTTGTAATATTGTCTGAGCAAAAAACTTCCAGATTTATGACAGTTGCTTCATTTAATTTGCCGGCGCTTGCCAGAATTTCTTCAATTTTCTTTGCATGAAAAACTACATAACGGGCGTTTTCTGTTTTTACAAAATTCTCACGAAGTGCCGGAAATTCGAAATAGCCGTCCTCGTATTTAATTAGCAAAACTACAAACTGTTCATCGCCAATGAGAACTTCAAAAAGCTCCATTTGTTCAAAATTCTGTTGCCCAAGCTTTTGCATCTCGTCGGGAGCCAAATTCAATTCCGATTTATAATGCAATATTTTATTTTTTTCGCTTAGCCATCGGCCGTTTTCCTGCAAAACCCATCCCACAGCATCATTTAATATTGCACGAACTTCACTAATCTCCGGAAGATTAGATTTTGTTCTTTCTATTTCCTGTGCGAATAGATTAAAACTAATGAAGCCTAAAAAAAGGATTAGCAGTTGTTTGTTCATCTTTTTATTTTGTTAAACAAACCTACATGAATTTCTGAAATTTTACAAGTGCCCAATAAAAACTTCATGTTGGTTTCCTTTGTCCTTAAATATTAAAGTATTTACAAAGAAAATTTGCAACCTATATCGGTAAGCGTTGGAGTTTAAAATAATTGATAGCTTTGCAGATTATTTCTAAAAAAATGAGTTATCGCATGTATATTCTAATTGCAGCTATTTTAATTCTTGGAGGATTGGTTTGGGTTTTTTCTAAATCCCCGCGACTTGGAGGGATTATTACTTCTGAAAAAAAACTGAAACTTGAGCAATCGGAAAACTATAAAGAGGATAAATTTCAAAACTTGGTTTATACCCCAATGGTGGCGCCTAAATTGTCGACCATGATGAAATTTTTCTCGAAGAATGAAGTGCAAATTCCCGATAAGCAGTTGAAAACGAAAGCTTTTAATAAATCTGAATTTGAAAATACAGCGCAAAATGCACTTTCATTTACTTGGTTTGGCCATTCATCAGTTTTGTTAAAACTTGAAAATACGACTTTTTTAATCGATCCGGTTTTTGGAAAACGTGCTTCTATTTTTTCTTTTATTGGGCCGAAACGATTTGACTATTCGAATCATTATCTGGCAGAAAATTTACCTCAGATAGATGTGGTTTTGATAACTCACGATCATTACGATCATTTAGAATTTGAAACCATAGTAGCCTTAAAGGATAAGGTAAAACTATTCTATGTGCCATTGGGTGTAGCTTTTCATTTGGAGCAATGGGGTGTTGAACCAGGTAAAATTATTGAGGCAGATTGGTGGACTGAACATTTGTTTTCGGAAGATATCAAGCTGGTTTTTACCCCAACACGCCATTTTAGCGGCCGAAGTTTAACAAGCAGAAATCAAACACTTTGGGGAGCTTGGGCAATACTCGGGAATAGCAACAAGGTGTTTTTTAGTGGTGATTCCGGTTATTTTGAAGAGTTTAAAAAAGTTGGAGAAAAGTTTGGGCCATTTGATTTGGTATTTGTTGAAAACGGACAATACAACGAAGATTGGGCATCGATACATATGATGCCTGAGCAATCGGTATTGGCCGCTTCTGAATTGAAAGCAAAAACAGTTGTTCCAATCCATTGGGGAAAATTCAGCCTAAGTATCCATGCCTGGGATGAGCCGGTAAAGCGTTTTTTAAGTGCTGCTGAAAAGTTTACTTATCAAGTTTATACACCTGCACCCGGTGAAATTATGACTTTCCCTTGGGGAAAAACTACGGATTGGTGGACTGATTAATTGGATTTTTTCTTCCTGAACCATTTAGCTGTACTAAAAAACAGAATAAATCCGCTGAAAAGTGTAAGTAAGCCCAATACCGCAAAAATTCTTAGAACCCAATTATTAAAATTATCTCTGTTTGCGTAATCCATCGTGTGCATCATCCATAAAAAGTCAAAAATCCGCCATTTGTTTGACCGATAACTTAATACTTCACCATTGCTTGCATCTACATAAATAACAAGGTTTCCATTAGTAACCAAATGCACAGCATAAGCCGGAAAAATACCACCCCTGTATTCGTGATGATTATTTATATCTTTCTTATCAATCCGATCAATTTTTTTTATTCCAACCGGGTTTTTCATGCTTTTTTGAGCTAATCTGCCTGCAAGTTCTGCGGAAATAGTATCCAGAAGCTCGTTCTTTTCAATGTCAATCAGTAGATTTCTTTCAACACTATTTTCATTATCTGATGAAAAGTAAGTTAAAACGATAAAGGGTTTATCATCTATTTTCCGTATTTCAATTTCCTTTATAGAATCGATAGATTTTATATTATTTAAACTATCCAAATATGGATTGATATCCGGAATATGCAGATTTTTCGAAAAAAAAGCGTGCTGATTCTTAAGATTGCTTCCTCTTATTTCATCAATGGATGTCCAGCTGAAATACAAACCACCTACTGTCCAAAAAAGAAACTGTATGCCAATAATCAGGCCTAAATAACGATGATAATTTCTGATGCTTCTTTTAAAACTCATTTTTTTTGAGTAAAAGTAGCAGAAAAAGCCGGATAAAAAAATCAGTTTTACCGGCGATTAATAATTATTGAATTGAGTTTTATTGATTAAAATTTCAATGGATAGTTTTCGTTAATCCGATCAAATTTCCAAAGCTTCTCCTAAGGCTGCACAATTTATTGAAGTACGTATAATATTTCTTGTAAGCTATTCACTTCAAAAACAGGAGATTCATTATGCTGCTTTTTTTCATAATTGACATAAATCTGGTCGATTCCCATTTTTTGAGCACCTAAAATATCAGCTTCCAAATCATCACCTATCATCAGCGTTTCATTGGCACGGGCTCCAGTAGTTTTAAGTGTATATTCAAATATTTCGGGCCTCGGCTTCTGATAACCGGCCATTTCTGAAGTAATAATTGTTTCGAAGAATGGAGCCAATCCTGAATTTTTAACTTTGATAAACTGAACTTCTGAAAAACCATTGGTTAGGATATGCAGTTTATAAGCCTTACTTAATTCACGAACTACTTCCAACGCATCTGGATAAAGTTTGGTTTTGGTAGGACTAATCCGAATGTAATCCTTAGCCATTTGTTTGGCAAGAGAAGAATCGTCGATTCCGAAATTCTTTAAGCTACCGTTAAAACGCTCATAACTCAGAAAATCCTTGGCTATTTCTCCATTCCTGTATTTTTGCCAGAGTGTATGGTTAAAAGCTTTGTAAAAAGTAAGAAAACAGTCAAAACTCCTGATTCCTTTTTCAAGAAGATGATAGGTTTCAAACAACTCACTTAAGGTAATTGATGAATTTGAATCAAAATCCCATAGCGTTTTATCGAGATCGAAAAGCAGGTGATTGTATTTGGTCATGAGTGCAGTATGCGATTAAGCTTTCTTTGTATTTCTGATTTGAGCAATCATTTGAACAGGATTTGGAGCAGAAAAAACGGCATTTCCGGCCACTAAAATATCTGCGCCTGCAGCATATAATTTGGTGGAATTTTGAAGATTAACTCCGCCATCAACCTGTATTAAAGCTTTTGAATGGTTTGATTTTATCAGCTGTTTTAAAGCTTTAATTTTTTTATAGGATTCCTCAATAAATGCTTGTCCTCCAAATCCGGGATTTACCGACATAATCAGAACAAAATCAACTTCGGTGATAATATTTTCCAAAAGAGAAACAGGTGAATGAGGATTGAGGACAATTCCTGCTTTTACTTTCAGATTTTTAAGAAGTTGCACTGCCCGGTGCACATGATTTGTAGCTTCAATATGAAAACTGATTGAATCCGCGCCTGCTTTTGCAAAGGCTTCAAAATAATTTTCGGGATTTATTATCATTAAATGAGCATCCAAATGCTTATCGGTAAGTTTGTTAACAGCATTAACCACAGGAATCCCAAATGAAATATTGGGTACAAAAACACCATCCATTATGTCTAAGTGTATCCAATCTGCTTCGCTATCATTAAGCATTTGAATATCTTTTTCTAAATTACCAAAGCTGGCCGAAAGTATGGAAGGTGCAATCATCTTGTTTTTTTTGTAAAGGTATTGATATTTTTAAAAATAGAATTATTCAAAACTTTAAAATTATAAAACAAAAAAGGCAGCCGTTTTGCTGCCTTTATGATTAACCCAAATAGGTTTTTAATATTTTACTTCTGGAAGTATGTTTCAAACGACGAATGGCTTTTTCTTTGATTTGGCGAACACGTTCGCGGGTTAAATCAAATTTTTCGCCAATTTCTTCCAAAGTCATCGGATGGCTATCGCCCAATCCAAAATAAAAGCGTACAACATCTGCCTCGCGTGGAGTTAAAGTTGAAACGGCACGATCAATCTCCTTGCGTAATGAATCGTAAAGCAATTCAGTTTCAGGAGTAATGTTCTCGTCATTACGAAGTACATCGTAAAGATTATTGTCTTCATCCTGAATCAGCGGTGCGTCCATAGAAACATGGCGTCCGGTATTTTTTTGCGATTCTTTAACCTCATCAATCGAAATTTCCAAATATTTGGCAATTTCCTCAGGTTTGGGCTCGCGTTCAAACTGCTGTTCCAATGCTGCGTAAGCTTTGTTGATTTTATTTATCGAACCAATTTTGTTTAATGGCAAACGCACAATTCTGGATTGCTCGGCCAAGGCCTGCAATATGGATTGACGAATCCACCAAACTGCGTATGAAATAAATTTAAACCCTCTGGTTTCATCGAAACGCTGAGCTGCTTTAATCAGGCCCATGTTTCCTTCATTAATAAGATCCGGAAGGCTAAGCCCTTGATTTTGATATTGTTTAGAAACAGAAACTACAAAGCGAAGATTGGCTTTTGTGAGTTTTTCCAATGCAATTTTATCCCCTTGTTTAATTTTTTTCGCGAGTTCTACTTCTTCTTCAGCTGTAATTAATTCAACTTTGCCGATTTCCTGAAGGTATTTGTCTAAAGATGCGGTTTCGCGATTGGTAACCTGTTTCGTAATTTTCAGTTGCCTCATATGCTGTTTTCTCCCTGTTGGCTAATTATACGTTAGATTATTTTCCTTGTTACAATATATTTATTTTTAATGCTGACGATTATTTGGTCTTCTGTCATCACGTTTTCTGTCATTATTTCTGTTATCTCCTCTTGGCTTATCTGTACGTGGTGGTCTCTCAACATAACCTTCAGGTTTTGGTAAAAGTGCTCTTCTTGAAAGTTTTAACTTTCCGGTAACAGAATCAACTTCAAGCAGTTTTACTTCAATTTCCTGACCGCTTTTTAAAACATCTTCAACATTTTGAACACGTTCCCAAGCAATTTCCGAGACATGCAACAATCCTTCCTTACCCGGAATAATTTCAACAAATGCACCAAAAGTAGTGATCGATTTCACTAAGCCTTTGTAAATTTCACCTACTTCAGGAATGGCGGTAATGGCTTTTATCCGTGCCATAGCCATATCCAAAGATTCTTTGTTTACGGCCATAATATCGATAACTCCTGTATCACCAACTTCTTCAATAACAATCGTTGAAGAAGTGGTTCTTTGAATTTCCTGAATAATTTTTCCGCCCGGACCAATAACTGCACCAATAAATTCTTTTGGAATAATCATTTGAACGATTCTTGGAACGTGAGGTTTATAATCTACACGGGCTTCTGAAATGGTTTTCATCATTTCATTAAGAATATGCAAACGGCCTGCTTTAGCCTGAGCTAGGGCTTCTTCCAAAATTTGGTAAGATAATCCGTCTACTTTAATATCCATTTGGCAAGCAGTTATCCCGTCTTTTGTTCCGGTAACTTTAAAGTCCATATCACCTAAATGATCTTCATCGCCAAGAATATCGGAAAGTACGGCATATTTTTTCGAGGCCGTATCCGCAATTAAACCCATTGCAATACCAGAAACCGGTTTTTTAATTTTTACACCTGCATCCATGAGAGCTAAAGTGCCACCACACACAGAAGCCATGGATGAAGAACCGTTTGACTCAAGAATATCGGAAACAATGCGAACAGTATAAGGCAATTCATTTTTTCCCGGCAGGGCATATTTTAATGCACGCATTGCTAAGTTTCCGTGGCCAATTTCTCGGCGGCTAGTTCCTCTCATCATTCGGGCTTCGCCTGTTGAGAATGGAGGAAAATTGTAGTGCAAGAGAAAATCGTTATTCCCGTCATAAACTGCGCCGTCAATTTTTTGTTCATCCAATTTAGAACCTAAAGTAACACTAACTAAAGATTGAGTTTCACCTCTGGTAAAAATTGCCGAACCATGAGCCATTGGTAAATACCCGACTTCTGACCAAATGGGGCGAATTTCATCTAATTTTCTTCCGTCCAAACGTTTACGTTCGTCAAGAACATAGTTACGTACAGCCTTTTTTTCAACTTCGTGAAAATAGCGTTTAAACATACCTGATTTTTCAGCCAAATCTTCTTCGCTTAATGTAGCAAGAAATTCATCTTTTACAGCAGTAAATTTATCACTGCGCTCATGTTTGGCTGTATCTGAAGCTGCAATGGCATATAATTTATCGTAAGTGGCTTTGTACACTTCTGCTTTAAAATCATCGTCATTATTTTCGTGATTGTATTCACGCTTTGGATTTGCTTTTTCAACCATTGCGGCCAAATCCAATTGTGCCTGGCATTGCATTTTAATGGCATCGTGGGCAAATTTCATAGCCAGAAGCATATCTTCTTCTGAAATCTCTTTCATTTCGCCTTCAACCATCATGATGTTATCCATGGTGGCGGCCACCATTAAATCGATATCCGAAATTTCTAATTGTTGAGAGGTAGGATTAAGAATCATTTCGCCATCGATACGTCCAACTTTTACCTCTGAAATTGGTCCTCCAAACGGAATATCAGAAACGCTCAATGCTGCCGAAGCTGCCAGAGCGGCAAGTGTGTCCGGCATTATTGTTTTATCGGATGATATTAGATTAATGATAACCTGAGTTTCGGCATGATAATCATCAGGGAATAAAGGACGTAGTGCACGGTCAACTAATCGGGCGATTAGAATTTCATATTCTGAGGGACGGGCTTCACGTTTAAAAAAACCGCCCGGGAATTTTCCGGTTGCGGCGTATTTCTCCTGGTATTCAACCGATAAAGGCATGAAGTCCACATCTTCTTTGGCTTCTTTATTGGAAACAACAGTTGCCATAAGCATTGTGTTTCCTTGTTTTACAACAACTGCACCGTCGGCCTGTTTAGCGAGTTTTCCGGTTTCCAAAGTTATTTCGGCACCGTTAGCCATTGTAAACGTTTTGGTGATACCAATTTTCGACATAATTTTTTCTTAATTTATTTTTTGTTTCTTTAATGTACGGAATATAAATACCAAAAAAGGCAATTGTTTAATTGCCTTTTTTTTGGTCTTTCCAATATCATAGCGATTATTTACGAAGACCTAATTTCTTGATTATCGCTCTGTAACGCTCAATATCTTTTGCTTTTAAGTAATCGAGCAATTTTCTTCTCTTACCAACTAAAATAACCAGTGAACGCTGGGTGGTTTTATCTTTTTTATTTAACTTAAGATGCTCTGTTAAGTGAGCAATACGAAATGAAAATAAAGCTACCTGGCCTTCAGCTGATCCACTATCAAGTTCTGATTTACCGTGCTCTTTAAAAAATTCTTTTTTCTTGTCGGATGTTAAGTACATATGCAATGTATTAAATAATTGTCTTTTTTCGGGCTGCAAAAGTAATACTTTCTTTTGGTT
>JAZDJM010000371.1:0-6445 GCA_043804305.1 Bacteroidota bacterium | reverse complement strand
CAGCAAACTTTTTAAAATTATCAATGCCTCTATTCCTACACCAGATTTGTTGGTTTATCTCTATTTAAAAGTAGAAAAGCTTCAGGCCAACATCAAAGAAAGAGGTAGATCTTACGAACAAAGCATTGCCAATGAGTACCTTGAGAGTATTCAACAAGGTTATTTTGAGTTTATAAAACAACAACAAAATATGAGAATATTAATACTCGACACCAATAATATCGATTTTGTGAAGAATCCTTCAGACTATCAAAAAATTGTTCGTCTCATCAATCAGGAATATTCTATTGGCATTCATCGCGTTGTACTTTAGTTTTTTTGCAATAATCTGCTTTTACTAATTCACAAAAATTTGTTGATTGAATTTTTAAATCTATCAAACCATTGAGTTTGTATTTTGTATTTTTATAAAAAATGCTTTAGAATGAATTCGCACAACACAAAAGTTCCAATAATTATCATTTCGGTACTTATAATTCTCTTTTCATTTTCGGCCTGGCTGGCCTACAAGTATTTAGCAGTTGAAGAGGTGAACCCTTTGCAAGCTTTTCCGCACCAAACAGCCTTTGTTTTTGAAATTCCACAACCCGAAAAATTTATAAAGGAGTTAAATAATGAGAATAAATTTTGGAGTCAATTGCTTCAAAATAAAAACATAGCAGAAATAAACGATTTTTTCACAGTACTTCTAAATCAGGCTGAATCTGATAAATACCTGAAATCGCTCCTTAAAAATCCATTTTATTTCAGTTCTATCAAAGTTGATGAGCAAAAGTCTGAACTGTTATTTATTAGTAAAAGTAAAGGTTTAAGCTTAGAATCTTTAAATACTCGTTTTTTTAGTAAATTAATAAATTACCGCTATCACCTATCAAAAAACCAGAGTGATTTTGCAGAACTTAAATCAGATAAAAGTACATTGTTCCTCCATCAATACAAAGGCCTTTTATTTGTAAGTACAAGCGAAAATGTATTGCATAATGCTCACAATCAGCTATTGGAACCTAAATTATTTATTGAATCCGGCGAGTTTAATCAGTTAAAACTTACCAGCGGAATACGCGCAGATGCTTATCTTTATCTTAATTTCACCGGCTCAAACCCGGCTTTACATGATTCAAATCAACCAAAAGAAAAAGATTTAAGTATAAACCGGTCGCTGGCCAATTTCAGTGTTTTGGATGTTATACTTAAAAATGAAGAAATTCTTTTAAATGGCTATACTTCTTCCTGCGATACTTTAAATCAATATTTATCGGCGTTTAAAAATCAAAATGGCAAAACATCGCAGTTGGCACATAGCCTGCCCTATTCCACTGAGCATTTTATTTCGTTTAACCTTTCAGATTACATTTCTTTCATCAAAAAACAAACGGCAAATCCTTTAAACAATATCCAAAAAAACAGTAATCAAATTAATAAGCTGATAAATAAAAATTGCATAGAAACTACCTCCTTATGGTTCGATGGCGAAATGGCTTTGGTTGTGGACGAAAAACAAAGAGAGTTTGCAGTCATTACGGCTAAATCTCAGCGTGAAGCTTTTCGCCTGCTTTCAGAAATTGCACATTTAACGCAACCAAAAATTATTACAGAAGATTACCGCGAACAAAAAATAAAAGAAATAAATTCGCCCGACTTTCTGAAAAGTCAGTTTGGAACTCTGTTCTCTTCCTTTAATGAAGTCTATTTTTGTGTAATTGATGAAGCTGTTATTTTTTCGAAAAGCCTGGATGACCTAAAAAGTTATATCGATGCCATTATCCTTGGAAATAATTTAAGCAAAAACGAAGCTTATATTGATTTTTCAGACAATCTGGCCGATGATGCCACAATAAGCATGTATTCAAAATCAGCCAATCCTTATTATAATTTTATTAAACAGTTTACACCTGATGGTTCAGAACTATTTGCCGGTTTAGAATCTTTATCGACCAATACCAAAGGATTTGGGATTCAGATAAGCAATAAAAACGATTTTTTCTATACAGGTTTATTTATCGCTTACGGAGATGAGAAAAAGGAAAAGTCGAGTTCATGGCAAATAGAACTTGAAGCAAAAATTGCCGCAGGTCCATTCTTAGTAAAAAATCATCAAAGCCAAGGCCATTTTATTTTAGTACAGGACGAATACAACACCCTTTATTTGATAAATGAAAAAGGCGACATTGTATGGACTCAATTGCTAAGTGAAAAAATAATAAGTGAGGTTTTTGAGGTAGATTTTCACAAAAATGGCAACTGGCAATATGCATTTAACACCTTAAATTTTATTCATTTGATTGATGCAAGCGGAAATCCACTCGCAAATTATCCGATTCAGTTAAAATCAGAGGCATCAAACGGAATGCAACTGCTCGATTATGAAAGAAAAAAAGAATACCGAATACTTGTTGCCTGTAAAAATGGAGAGCTGTATAATTACGAAATCAATGGAATTTTGCTAAGCGGATGGCAGGCGGAAAATACCCGCAAGGAAATTACAAAACCGACCACCCATTTAGTTGCCAATAAAAAAGACTTTTTGATTTTTGAAGCCTCAAACGGAAATATTATAATGACGGACCGACGAGGCGCTAAACGAATGGAAATACGCCAGTCGTTTACAAATGCACTAGGCTCTGATTTATATGTAAATCGAACCAACTCAAAGAAAGGACTCTTTTTAACTACAGATACGGAAGGAAATTTAATATATATTCCTGAAACAGGCTCGGTAAATAAAACCTCTTTCGGTAAAAAATCTGAACATCACTTTTTTCTATACAATGATTTTGATAAAAATGCAGTAATGGATTTTATATATCTCGACAAAAACCAATTAAGAATTTACGACAATTTTAAACGGCTATTGTTAACCTACGACTTTAAGCATTCGATTGAGTTAAAACCAAAAATTTTCGAATTAAACGAACAGCCGATTATGGGTATCGTTGATAAAAAAGATAATCTGATTTATTTCTTCGATAAAAATGGTATAATAAACGAAAAAACCAGAAAAGGAAATACGCATTTTGAGGTTGGCAAATTGGAAAAGAATGCTACTGAATCTTTAATTATCGGTTTGGACAATTCTTTATTTAATTATCCTTTAGATTGATTTTCAGATAAATAGAATTTACACAAAGAAGCTAATCCACATTGCTCACATTTGGGCCTTCTTGCCAAACAAACATATCGTCCGTGCAATATTAGCCAGTGATGGGCAATTGCCAACTTCTCTTCCGGAATATTTTTAACCAATTGTTTTTCCGTATCCAAAGGTGTTTTCGACTTATTTGTTAAACCCAAACGAGCTGAAACTCGAAAAACATGCGTATCTACAGCCATTGCAGGCTTATTAAAAACAACTGATGCGATAACATTGGCAGTTTTTCGGCCTACGCCGGGCATTTTTTGCAATTCAGTAATATCCGAGGGCACTTCGCCTTTAAATTGTTCATGAAGCATTATTGCCATACCCACTAAATGTTTAGCTTTATTGTTTGGATATGAACAGGAACGTATAATTGAAAAAACCTCCTCGATACTAGATTTTGAAAGATGGATTTCATCCGGAAATCGTTCAAAAAACACAGGCGTAATCTGATTGACTCTTTTATCAGTGCATTGAGCAGATAAAATTACTGCAACTAAAAGCTCATACGGATTTGTGTATTTCAATTCTGTTTCGGCAATTGGCATGTTTTTTTCAAACCACAGAATTACGGCTTCGTACCTTTCTTTAAGACGCATTATTTAATATTTGCAGCCAGAATATCAACGATATGAATTGTTTTTAGCGGAAGCTGGTGTTGCTGAATATATCCGTTAATGTGCAATAAACAACTGGAATCGGTGGTAGCCATGTATTCCGCTCCACTGGCAATTGCTTTCTCCACTTTTTGCTGTGCCATAGCCGTTGAAATACCCTCAAACTTCATTGAAAAAGTTCCGCCAAAACCACAACAACTATCCGGCTCTTGCATTTCGATGAATTTCAAACCTTTAACATTTCTTAAAAGCATCCGGGCTTCGTCTTTTAGGCCATATTCTCTTTTTGAAGAACACGATTCGTGGTAAGTCACCGAATGATTAAACTCGGCACCGATATCAGTCACTTTTAAAACATTTACCAGAAAATCAGTAATCTCAAAAATTGAACTTTGCAAATGCTTAGATTCATTGTGAAGAGCGGAATTATGAAATAGTTTAGGATATTGTTTTCTAACCATTCCGCTACAAGAGGCCGATGGACTGACTACATAATGTTTTCCGTAAAAATCATTAATAAATTTTTCGCCCAAGGCTTTTGCTTCATCCCAAAAACCACTGTTAAATGCCATTTGTCCGCAACATGTTTGGTTAGGGTTGTATTTAACATCGATTCTTAATTTTTCGAGAAGTTTAATCATATTTTTTCCGGTTTCAGGATAAAATTGATCAATAAAACATGGGATAAAGGCTTCTACTTTCATTATTTAAGGAATTCATGCAAAAATAATGAAACAGTATCAATAAACAAGTATAATAAAGCTGAATAATTTATCGTAAATAATTGTATATTGCATCAAAAAAATAATAGACGAGCATATTCGTTTATCAAAAAACAAAGGAAAATCTTTTATGCAAGATTCTCCATACTTAATTAAATAAAATGCAAATGAAATTAAAAATTGGAAAGTTATTATTGGTTCTGCTGATTGCATTAATTCTTGGTTTTTTTGCAGGCCCCAAGGTAGAGAAACCTGGTGTTGATGGATTTGTTCCTGAATTGGTTCAAAATATCACATTACAAGAACTGGAAGCTCAAATTGCTAGTGCAGAGAAGTCTACTGAATACCTAAAAGCAGATAATGAATCCAGAATTTTATGGCTTAAGCCCGACAGTCTGTATAAAACTGAATATGTTCTTTTGTATTTGCATGGATTTTCAGCCAGTCCAAAAGAGGGATATCCTATTAATTATGAGTTCGGTAAGCATTTTGGCATGAATACTTATATCCCGCGTTTGTATGGCCACGGCCTGGATTCGCCTGATAATCTTGCAGATATGACACCTGATAATCTCCTTAATTCGGCAAAGGAGGCATTAAATGTGGCCAGAAAGTTGGGCGATAAAATTATTATCATGAGCACTTCAACCGGCGGGACATTATCATTATTATTTTCCTCAGAAAATGAAGATATTGTTGCTCAAATATTATTCTCTCCCAATATCGAAATTAACGACAACAGCGCAAAAATATTAACTCTTCCCTGGGGGCTCAAACTGGGGAAAATGATTGCAGGTGAAACCATGAGTTATGATGACGAGCCCGAAGTTCAAAAATACTGGCAATCGCAATACAGAATTGAAGGGATTGCGTATCTGCAAAGTCTGGTTGAAAACACCATGAAAAAAAGCACTTTTGAAAAGATAAAACAGCCATTGTTTTTAGGCTATTATTATAAAAATGAATTAGAACAAGACCCAACCGTTAAGGTTAGTGCAATGCTCGAAATGTTTGAACAAATTAGCACTCCGGCAGATTTAAAACGCCAGTATGCATTTGCAAATGTAGGAGTTCATCCATTAGCATCTGGAATAAAATCGAAGGATATTGATGCAGTAAGAAATGAAACTTATAAATTTGCAGAAGAAATTTTACATTTAAAACCTTTAAACGACTAACTTAAATCATGAGTATACATATTGGAGCAAAAAAAGGCGAAATTGCCGAAACTGTTTTACTACCTGGCGATCCGTTGCGTGCTAAATACATTGCAGATACATTTCTCGAAAATGTTGTATTGTACAATAATGTTCGCGGAATGCTCGGATATACCGGCATCTATAAAGGAAAACGAATATCAGTGCAAGGCACAGGAATGGGGGTTCCTTCAATTTCTATTTATGTGAATGAGCTTATCCGGGATTATGATGTGCAAAAGCTTATGCGCGTGGGTACATGTGGTGCTATTCAAAACAATATTGAATTAAAAGATGTAATTCTGGCAATGGCAGCCTCCACAGATTCAAGTATAAATAAAATACGCTTCGATGGAATGGATTATTCGCCCGTTGCCGATTTTGAACTGCTTCATCAGGCTTATCAATATGCTAATGAAAGTGGCAAAAAAGTTAAAGTTGGCACTATTTTAACCTCAGATATTTTTTACAACGATGATTATATTGACAATCCTTTTCAAAAGTGGACAGACTTCGGGGTTTTAGCTGTTGAAATGGAAAGTTCTGCACTTTACACTTTAGCAGCAAAATATCACCGTAAAGCTTTAACGATTTTAACTGTTAGCGATCATATCTTAAAAGGCGAGTTTTGTACCGCAGAAGAAAGGCAGACCGCATTTACTGATATGATGGAAATTGCATTGGAAATTTCATAAACAATATAATCATTTTTGAAATTAAACACGTTTTATCCTATTAATTTAACGAAAGCTTGCATTTATTGATAAGATCAGC
>JAZDJM010000370.1:0-6619 GCA_043804305.1 Bacteroidota bacterium | reverse complement strand
CCTGCAGAAGAAAATAATATAATCCAAAGCTATAAAAATGAAGGAATAATGATAAGCTCGGCCTTTCAAACCCAGGCATTAATACAACTTAAATCAAAATATTGCAATTTTAAAAAATGTCTGGATTGCCCCATTGGAAGTTTCCTGTTAATTCATCCAACCCGACGATGAATTCGTTTTGTATAAGTGTTTGTATTTCTTTATTATTGCATGTTTAAATTTAGCTGTTGGAAAACCGGAAAACCATAAACCGTTTGCTTTTTGCCAGTATCGCACTCCTGTTTGTGATGGCATTGGGCACAGTTGGCTTTATGTTTATTGAGGGCGATGGTTTATTGAACTCGGCATTTTTAACGGTAATTACCATATCTACTGTAGGTTATGGATTGCCTCATGTACTATCAGATGCAGGAAAAATATTTACAATAGTCTTAATCATCATCAGCCTTGGTGTTTATGCCTACGCAATATCAATAATTACTTCAGCATTGGTTGAAGGAAATGTAAGATTATTAATACGTGGAAGAGTTTTTAGAAAAGGAAAAAAAATGAAAAATCATACGATTGTTTGCGGATATGGCCGCATAGGAAGACAAATTGCAGAAGAGCTTTTGTCTTATAATATGCCTTTTTTGGTTATTGATGAAAAAGCGGAGCTTGTATCAGAAAATTTTAATAGTGATATTAAATTCCTGAATGGAGATTCAACAAAAGATGAAGTATTGATTAAAGCCGGCATTGAAAATGCAAAAGCATTGATTTCGGCTTTACCTTTAGATGCTGATAATCTGTATGTTTCACTTTCGGCACGTGCATTAAACAGCGCTTTAACAATCATTAGTCGTGCCTCAAACTCAAGTGCCGAAAAGAAACTCCACATTGCCGGAGTTAACCATGTCATATTACCCGAAAAAGTTGGAGGTTCACATATGGCAAAACTGGTTGCAAATCAGGATCTTGTAGAATTTCTTGATCATTTATCTTTAAGGGGAGTTTCAATGACAAATCTGGAAGAGATCAATTATTCTGAATTATTGGATGATTTCCAAGATAAAACAATAAGTGAATCTGGCATCCGTAAAAAATCAGGGGCAAATATTGTTGGTTATAAAACTCCTGATGGCGAATTTGTTATAAATCCGTCTCCTGAAACAAAAATTATTCCGAACTCGAAATTATTTGTACTGGGAACCCCCGATCAAGTGGATAAACTAATAAAATAAAACTATAGAAAACCATAAAACCATGCTGAAAAAACTAATCTTAATTATTGTAATTCTCGTATCAATTTCAAGTCTGAATGGGCTGAGTGCTCAAAATAATCAGGAAAATATCGAAAATACGCCAATTGTTAAGTCTTTGACTGTTAGCGAAAAGATAAATGATTTCTTTGAACCGATTGTGGCCGAAATGGCAAAAATTTTATTTTTCGATCCGTTTGAAGCACTGGGTTTACATGATCCGGTAATTTACGACGAAAATGGAGACCCGATTCTCGATCAAAACGGAAATCCATTAAAAAGTCAAATTCCGATGATAGTGGCCTGGTTACTTCTTGGGGCAGTTTTCTTTACCATTTATATGGGATTTATCAATATTCGGGGTTTTAAACATGCACTTGATGTGGTTCGCGGAAAATTTGATAATCCGGATGACTCCGGTGAAGTTACCCATTTCCAGGCACTTACAACAGCTCTCTCGGCTACGGTTGGATTAGGAAATATTGCCAGTGTTGCCATTGCCATTGTTATTGGTGGCCCGGGAGCCACATTTTGGATGATTCTGGCAGGATTGCTCGGAATGTCAACCAAATTTGTGGAATGTACACTGGGCGTGAAATACAGAAATATTGACAAAACCGGACAAGTTTCAGGTGGCCCGATGTATTATCTGTTTAAAGGAATGAAAGATCGTAAAATGAAATGGCTGGGTGCATTTCTGGCTGTTGTTTTTGCTGTTTTGGCGGTTGGCGGTTCTTTTGGCGGGGGTAATATGTTTCAGGCCAATCAGGCTTTTGCCCAATTTAAAATGATTTATCCGGCTATAGGTGATTATGGCTGGGTTTTTGGAACTGTTTTAGCGATAATGGTCGGATTGGTAATTATTGGTGGAATAAAAAGTATTGCCAGGGTTACAGATAAAATTGTGCCATTTATGGCCATATTATATGTTGGTACTTCAATAATAATTGTAATTATGAATATTAGCCATGTAGGCGAAGCATTTCGGCTAATTTTTGAAGGAGCCTTTACTCCTGACGCCATGAAAGGCGGATTTATTGGTGTATTGATTGTTGGTTTTCAGCGGGCTGCTTTTTCAAATGAAGCAGGTGCAGGTTCGGCAGCTATTGCTCACTCGGCAGTAAAAACAGAAGAACCAATTAGCGAAGGTTTTGTTGCCTTGCTGGAACCATTTGTTGATACGGTGGTAATTTGTACTATGACTGCTTTGGTTATCGTTTTTACCGGAAGCTATTTAAATCCCGATGGTTTGGAAGGCGCTGAACTAACTTCACAAGCATTTGGTTCTGTATTTACATGGTTTCCATACCTATTGGTAGTGGCGATTTTCTTATTTGCTTTCTCTACAATGATTAGCTGGTCGTATTATGGACTAAAAAGCTGGGATTATTTATTTGGCGGTTTTTCTGAAAAATGGTTAGGCAGCAGAAAATATTCATCAAACTCTTTTCGTATTATCTTTTTGGTTTTTATAGTTATAGGTGCTTCATCTACCATGGGAGCTGTAACAGATTTCTCGGATATGATGATATTAAGTATGGGATTACCAAATATTTTAGGATTGTTCATTATGGCTCCTGAAGTCAAAAGAGATTTAAAAAGTTATCTGGCCAGAGTTAAAAGTGGTGAAATTAAAAAATATAAGTAATAAATTTGTCGTTTAAATTGAATGAGAATGAATACTAAATACCTGATCAATATTTTATTAATAGGTTTTCTTTTGTTTAAGAGTACAGCTATTTATTCGCAGCAGTGGGGAAGTGTGGTTAAATCTCAGGAAACAGTGCAGGTAGGTAACCATATTTTTTATATTCATAAAGTGGTAAAAGGCAATACAATTTACAGCCTTCTAAAAACCTATAACATAAGTTTGGCAGAATTAAAAGCCGCAAACCCACATCTTAGAGATGACCTTATTCTTGGAATAGAAATTCTCATCCTTAAAAAAGAAATTAGTCAGGCTGACCAATCCGGAAAAACCGATAAAGTCAATGAATTCTTTTATCATGTTGTAAAGCAAAATGAAACCATTGGAAGCATAGCAAAGATTTACGGGGTAAGCACTGACGATATTGTAAAAATGAATAATTTACAATCCTTGCAAATTTCAAATGGGACGTATTTAAAAATTCCTGAAATTGAAATCAGGCCAATAGTAGATCAGGCTAAAACAGTATCAAAAGAAAATCAATTTCACGAGCATTTGGTTCAGCCAAAGGAAACTTTATACAGCATTGCTAAACACTATGGTTTAGGAATAGAAACCTTAAAATCTTTAAATAATATTTCCTCAAATATCATTCATCCGGGAAATGTTATCCTAATTCCAAAAGCAAACAATAATCAAAGCGATAACCAAAACAGGGCATACATTTATCATCGTGTAAAACCCAAAGAAGGTTTATACGCCATTGCCCGAAATTACGGAATTAGTGTTCAACAAATTAAACAAAACAATCCGGGTTTAGATGAATATCTTGCCATCGGACAAGAAATTAAAATTCCGCGACAGCCAAACACCAAAGGTTATATTGAGCATGAGGCAATAAATAGAAAGGAAAAAATTGAAGATATTGCCCGCGACTATGAAGTGTCTGTAAATAATCTTATTGCGATAAATCCGGAAATTCCGGACAAAATTAAAAAAGGAGAAAAAATTTATATTCCTCTCGATTTTATTGAATCAAAACAAAACGGAAACGCCATAAACCAAATTAAAACAGAAGATAATAATTTAACAGAAACATTTTTTTTAGAAGCAAACAAGAATAAAGTATTCAATGTTGCCCTGATGCTTCCATTATACCTTTCTGATGTAGATAGTCTCTTGCAAATCGATTTACAAAAGTTATCCTCACGTAAACAGGAAATAAGATCATTCAGGTTTATTGAGTTTTTGGAAGGTGCCAGACTCGCTGTTGATAGTTTAACGAAATCGGGAATGAATGTGAATTTCAAAGTATACGATGTGCAGGAAAACGAAAGAATTACCGCGCAAATGTTGCAGAATTCCGATTTAAAGAAAGCAGATCTGATTATTAGTCTGTTATTTAGCCGCAGCTTTACACAGGTCTCAGATTTTAGTAAAGAAAATAAAATTCCATTGGTAAATGTTGTTTCAAAACGCAGGCAGATTATATTTGAAAATCCTTATGTTTTTAAGATTAGTCCAAATTCAGAAGCTTTATTTGAGCGTGCCGCTGATTTTATAGTTAAAAATATGAGCGACTACAATACCATCATTGTTCGAAATAATCCTTATCAGCTATCCAACGAGTACAATATCCTTCTTGGCCATTTAAGAAACAAACTAAATACCAAAGCCAGCCTGACTAATGCAACCATACTTAACAGGATTGATCAATATATGCTCGAAGGCAAAAAACAGCCTTTTATGGATTCAATCTACGCTGAACTTTTTAAGAGTGGTTATTCATTAAACCTCAAGAGCTTAAACGAAAACAGATTTGATACTTTAAAACTAAATAATAGCATTAAAACGGTGATTTATTCAAGCGATAGCATAAGAGGCGTTATTAGAAATGCATCGCTCTTACGCAATAATTTAATTATTGCCATGGGTAATGACGAAGTTTTTGCCATTGAGTTATTTACGAAACTGAATTATGTAAGTAAATCTACGAATTATAAGGTTATTGGATTGCCCGACTGGAACAACTTCAATAATTTAGATGTTGATTATACACAACCTTTTTCTTTGAGAATGGCCAGCGATGTATTTGTTGATTATACGAACAGCGAGGTACAACTTTTTGAAAAAAAATTCTATAGTGCATACAATAAAGTGCCCGATCCGGATACTTACGCATTTTTGGGATATGATGCTACCTTCTATTTTCTTGAGGCATTGTATCGTTTAGGGAGAAACTGGACAGATAAAATAGAAAGCTTTCGCTTGCCCTTACTTCAAAATCAGTTGCACTTTGAAAAACAGGATCAGGGCGGTTTCGAAAACACCTATTGGAATATTTACCGTCAGGAAAATTACAGTAATGTGCTTGAAATTAATTAATTTCTTCTTCAATAAATTCTATACCCAAAGTAGCAAGCTCCTTTAAAATTGGAGTATAAACGGAGGAAGCAATTGGTAAAATTACTCCAATGTCATTTATTTGGTTCGTAAGAATAAGCTTACAAGCAATCGCAATCGGATAACCAACAGTTTTCGACATGGCCGTATGAATCTGGTCAGTGCCTTCAACAGCCATACTCGACAAAATGGTTTTTTTATGCTCACCAATGGAAACTTCAAATCGGTGCTGCATAACTATCATATCTTTATCGTCTTTATCCAATACCCATTTCTTCTGTAAAATGTGCTGCAGTATTTGTGCCGGCGTAGCACGTTTCAATCCAATCTGAATAGGTTTAAATAAATCCAGCCAGCGAAGTTTATACATGATTTCGCTATCTTCTTCAATTCCCATGTATTTTGCGAGTTTCGCCTCAACAGGAATATTGGGTTCGTAACGTAAAAAAGAATTTACGAATTCGCGATAGGTCATGTTCTCTGAATCTTCAATGATAAACGTATCGTCAGTCATGCCCAACTGCACAAAAACATCCCAGCTTTTCGAAAATCCCGGTCTGCGCATTGTTCCTCTGAACATGCTCGGAATATTTTTTAAGCCATAAATTTCGCGGTATTTTAAGCTGTCGCGATTTGGATAAATTTCAAATTCGCCATAATTCAGAACATTGGTTCGTAAAATTCTTTTAAACAATTTATGGTAGGGAATGTATTTATAATTTCCATTACGAATAAATGTTGAAACACCCTGGCCAGCAACCACAACATTTCTCGGATTCCAGGTAAATTTATAATTCCAGGGATTATTATCGTACTTAGGTGCAACCAATCCTCCGGTTGAAGATTGAAAACTGATAATTTCGCCACATTCAGACTTAATCCTATCAATTACCTGCATGGCCGACATGTGATCTATGCCCGGATCAACTCCAATCTCATTCAGAATTAAAACACCTTTTGCCTTTGCTTCTTCATGTAAGGCAGCAATCTGAGGTGAAACATATGAAGCTGTAAGCATGTTTACCCCAAAGTCTACACAAGCACGCGCTACTTTAAAATGTAAGCTGGCCGGTAGCATCGAAATTACAAGGTTTGCTTTTTTTACTTCTTCTCGGCACTGATCTTCATTATTTACATCAAAGAAAAATGCTTTTCCTCTTGGATGTTTGTTTATTTTAGATTCTGCTGTTTCAACCGATAAATCCCCTAATCGAATTTGCCAATCCTGTATTTCTGATTCTGCGAGCAAATACTGAATTAAACTTGATGCCGATAAGCCGGCGCCTAAAATTAAAATGTGTTGCATGCTTTTATTATATTTTTTTAT
>JAZDJM010000369.1:0-5526 GCA_043804305.1 Bacteroidota bacterium | reverse complement strand
AGTTAAATCAAAAAGAGATGTTTGTCCGCTAGTGTTTTTAAGGGGTTTATACTGTTTTTCGCGGGCTATTTGATTAAGAAACCTGATTAACTCTGTTTGTGCTTCGTTAGAGAGTTCAGATTTATCGCCCGATTTAGTAATGAACAAAACAAATTCATTAAATAGTGCCTTTTTTTCTTTAGAAAGCTGGTATAGAAAATATTCAAGCGTATTTTGATTGATAAAATTTATGACCAGCGGAGCTTGAACGGCAAAGTTTTCCTGCAAATAGTAGATTCGCTTTTCAATTGCGGCGAGATTCAAACAAATATCGTAATAAACAAATGCATCTGCCTTTAAAACATTGAGGTAGAATCCTTCCGAAAAAATAAGTATTGCAGCAGTTTTATGATGTAAAAACCGTTCAGTTTGACTTTTTAAATCTGCTTCATCAAGGGTTTGGTTTAAGATTTCGGCTTGGATATGAATTTCTTTAAAATATCTGATTAATTGTTTTTGTGTCTCTTCCTTTTCAGCAAATACAATAATTTTTTTAGCTGTATTTTGAAGATTTAATTTTTCGAGCAGAAAATGACGAAATTCAATAAATTTGGCAGAAACGCCTTCTTCCCCGGGTAAATAGACCAAAGAACCGAGCGCTTTCATTTGCAGTATAAATTGTTCAATATTTTGCCAGTCGAAGCTTGTTTTTATTTTTTTATTGAGTAAAAACAAAGTTTCCCGTATTATTTTTTGATGCCCAATTTGCTCAATTTCAACCGGATTTACAGTCACAAGTAATGGGCTTATTTTTTTAAGCTGATCAATGATATCGGTTTTTTCTCGGCGAAGGTAGATGGATTGAATGCGCCTGACTATCTTTTCCTGATTGTAATAACCCACAATTTTATCGAGGATTTGCGAATCGAAAAGGCAGTGCTGATAAGAAAATTCCCACAATGGAGTTAAAAGCGAATTATCGATCAATCCGAGCATGGAGTAATATTGCATTAGGTTGTTTTCGGGCTTGCTGTCTGTAATAATGAGCAAATGTCTGTACTTTACCCTTCTTAAAATCCGGACCAAATCCGAATCGAAATTGCTGATTTTCTGTGCTTCATCTATAATTAAAAAATCTGGCGAATAGCTGTCAAGAATGAAAGAATGCCGTGCAAAATCGTCAAATCCAATTATTTTAAAAAAAGAGTCATCCGAAAAAAAATCTTTGCTTTCCTTGATTTGAGAAAAAGTAAAATCCCCTGTTTTTACAATTTCGGTTTTCCAATATTCGATAAGGTTATCGGGGCAAACTATCAAAGTGTTTTGAAGGTTTAGAATTTCTTTCTTGAAGTGTGCAGTCAAAATGGCTTGTCTGGTTTTTCCCAATCCAACCTCATCAGCCAGTATAGCTCCTTTTTTAAACACCAGAAATTCAATTCCTTCTTTTTGATAAGGATATAAATCGGCGATTAAATTGTTGTAATTGAGCGTTGTTTTGTTTTTCAACTCAATTAATGAAAGCAGTTCGGTTTCTTTTTTGATTTTGTTGAATACTTCCTGCCGGATTTTGATGAATTTATATTTTACAGCTTCATTGATGAAATTCTGAAAATCAGTGATTTTTTTATTTGAAACCTGCTGGTTTTCATCAAAGTACTTATTTACCAGCGATTGTATTTCGTTCGAAAATTTGCCAGGAAAAAAATATGAAATACGATAATCTTTTAGCGGATGTAAAAAAACTTCTAAAAATGGAAACTCCTGCTGAAAATTTAAGGGCTGCGGATATGATTTTTGAAAGTTATCAAAAGCATATATTAAATGTTTGCATGTGCCCAGTTTATTCGTTTGATGATCGGGGCAGGAACAGTAGCCTTGCTTTTTTTCAAAATCGTAAAAAGTTAGCGTATAAGTTCGGTTTTGTTGGTTGGTAATGAGGTGCTCACCATAAATATTATCGGCAAAATCTAAAACATATTTCTCATTTTTTGCTTTTTCTTCACGTTCGGTCATTACGCGCATTATCATTCCTTCGCGCGTGTATTTCATTCCTGTTTTAACTTCGCCGGCAAGTTCCTGACTTAAGTCTTCGTGCAATTGCAATAATGCCGCAACTTTGTGCGAACAAAAGCCGGCAGCTTTGCAATTGCAATCGGGTTCAATCTTTTTTTGTTCGTGATCAAACAGAACACTTGTAAAAAAATCCTGATAATTATCTTCCACCGTAAATGAAAAGAGTTGTCCTTCGCGGCTTAATAAAACACATTGGTTATTCAGGTATAATGCATTTCCTGCCTGATAAGCCAAACGGCTCAGGTTTCGGCTAATTCTTAGATTACTGATGTATTGTGCAAGATATTCGGTTTGATAATTTTTCATCAGCTAAACTTTTGTTCAAAGGAATTGATTAAAGATAGATCCATTCGCTTTTAAAACCCTTTTTTATCAATAAAAAGCTAAAATAATCAATAATTTAACAGCAAATCTTCATGAAACAAATAGTTTTTGAATTTGATTTACAGCCGCAATAGCGGAAGGCTAAACCGCCTTTGATGGATTTTTGCCTGATTTGCAAAATAGAAATCCGGGAATCGTGAAGGCTAAAAATTTTAAAATCAATTTTTGAACCTTTTAATAGATTCGTTTTCCATTGAAAAACCAATTTGATTAAACCGGAGAGCTTTAAACGGCCTAATATTTATTCTTTTGCATTTGCTAAATTTGAGAATTTCATGTAGGTTTGAATAAAAAAGCACTATATATGTCGGTCAAATCTCAGCATCGGGCTAAACGCAAAGCAGAAAAAAAACGATTACGAATAAAAAGGTGGCGAATCTATTTATACAACTATTTGAGTATAAGTATGTACATAGGAATTGTATTGTTTGCTTATGTTTTATTCTATTCCTTGTTTTTTAAGCCGGTTTTTATTCTAAAATCATACAGTTCAGTTGATAATAACGAATTTCTTTTTCTTGCATTGGCTGGTTTAATAGTTGGCGGATCTTATTTTCTTCGCTATATGCTAAAATTAAACGAAGAACAGCCCTGGCAGCGTAATTTACGTCTTCTTTGGGATGTAAGTTTTAACCTGGATCGCTATTTCTCAATGAAATATATGGGTGTAAAGAGACTACAAAAACGGAAAAGGAAACATCATTCCTCTTCAGATTCTGCAAATCAAGCTCAGGATAAATGATACTTTTTCCGTTTGCCAAAATCAATGTTGGCCTTCATGTTTTAAATAAAAGAGCAGATAATTATCATAACATTGAAAGCCTGATTCTTCCCATTCCTTTATTCGATATACTTGAAATAGAGAAAAGCAAAACCGATGAATTTACAATTTCCGGTCTTCCATTAGCACTAACTCCGGATGAAAATTTGGTGTGGAAAGCCATTCATATTTTGCGCAAAGAAGTTTCTTTTTCGCCTGTAAAAATTCATTTGCACAAACAAATTCCGGTTCAGGCAGGTTTAGGTGGCGGCAGTTCTGATGCAACACACACTATTTTAGCTATTTGCCGACTATTTAATCTAAAATTGAGCAACGAAAAACGAATGGAATTAAGCGCAAAGATTGGTAGCGACTGTCCGTTTTTCCTAAATCAATATGCTCAGTTTGTGAGCGGTAAAGGCGACCAATTGGAGAAATTCAAATTAAATCAGAAAGCATTAAAGCTTTTGGTTATTATTCCGGATTTTGCAGTTTCAACAGCCATCGCATATCAAAGGATTAAACCTGATAATGACAAAATGCCGCTAAAGGATTTGCTCAAAGAACCTATCGAAAAATGGCAGAAACTTATAAAAAACGACTTTGAAGAGGTGGTTTTTAAAGATTATCCCGCACTAAAAACAACTAAAGAAATGCTGATAAAACAAGGTGCAATTTACGCTGCCTTGAGCGGAAGTGGTTCGGCCATGTATGGTTTTTATTCAGAAGAAAGGAAAATCCTGTTGCCGCCAAACTTCAATTGGTATTGGCTAAATGTTATGATTTAGATCTTTTTTAATCGCCAGTTGCCTTTTAGCAAATACCAGTAACTGAAAATAGCAAGTCCACTCATGTAGATATATTCAGAAGTCCATGCTACAGCAATATCCACATTACGTAAAATTACAACCCAATACAGAAAAGCCAGATAAACAATAAGTGTAATCACTTCGATACCCAATGCGGTTTTTGTGTTGGCTGTGCCGCTAACTCCGCTAAAAACAACAAATGCAATTGCAAATATTACAATGGCGCCACTAATTACATAAAGTGATGATACCGATTCGGAAATTAAATGCATATCATTGGTATAAATTCGAATAAGCCATTCAGGAATCAACCAGATAAGTATAACAAAAGGAATAACACTAAATAAACTTATTTTTACGATTCTATTGATGATTTGCATCACGTTTTCGGTAAATCCTTCGCCTATGGCATTACTTACCAAACTCGAAGTTGCTGTGCTTAAGCCCATTATTGGAATTACCAAAACCATATAAATACTTCTGATAATATTTGAGATAGCCAGTGGCCGTTCACCCATTTGCTCGATGATAGCAAAAAAGGAGAACCAGGTTGCAACCGACAAAAAATACTGCAACATGATATAGGAGGAAATTGATAAAGTGCTTTTAATCAGGTTAATATCAATTTTTGGGAATCGGAAAAGATGATAAAATTTTGGATCAATAGTATAGTAAGTATAAACCATAAAGAAAACCAACGAAACTGCTTCGGCAATAACACTTGCAAGGGCAGCACCTGCAATTCCCATTTGAGGAAAACCAAAATGTCCGAAAATGAGTAAATAATCGAAAATAACATTCGTTATGGCCATAATGAAAGCGCTGTAACCAAGTGATTTTGTATTTGTTACGCCCACATACAAAGCCCTGAAAGCTAAATTGCCAAATGCAAAAAAGATACCCCAAACCCTGATTTTAAGGTATGATTTGGCGGCAATGAAAATATTATCGGAAGAAACGATTTGTTTTAAAATTGGAGCTCCAAAGAAAAAAATAAAGACAAAAATGAATAATCCGATAAAAAACAAAAAATAAACGGATTGGTCGAAAATACTTCCAATTTGCCGGTATTTCTTTTCGCCATTTCGCCTTGCAATCATGATTTGAGTTCCGATACTAAATCCAAAACCAAGCATAAAAACAGCAATGTAAAAAATTCCGGCAATAGCAGAAGCGCCAAGCTCAATTTCTCCTACACGGCCTAAAAAAGCAGTATCAATAACATTGATAATGTTCTGAGCCAGTAAGCTTAAAATGATCGGATAAGTAACTTTCCAGATTTTAGTATACGATGGAATGCCTTGATTCATTCCGCAAATTTAGATTTTCTGATGAAATCAGCCGATTTATTTCAAAAGATAAAAGTAGAGTTTTGTAAAATTCTAAAACGTTTTTTTAAAATATTGTCAATACCGAATAAAGAAAAAGAGGCCAGGATGATTATAAAAATCAGAGAAAATGATGCGGTTCTTAGAAATATTCGGATTGCATAGGCCGAAATAATGGTGTTCAGGTTTTCAA
>JAZDJM010000368.1:0-5756 GCA_043804305.1 Bacteroidota bacterium | reverse complement strand
GCATTTTCAATTTCATGGTCTTTTGAAGTAAAAATACTGGTAAGCTTTTCCAAACACACTTTATCGTTTTCCTTAACAAAAATGATAAAATCACTAAAGGCTTTTCCCTCTGAAACAACAGCTTTTGTTTGTGTTGATTTTATTTCATTATTTACATACAAAAATTGATTTTGACTAATAATGATATCAATTTTTGATTGAACAGTTTGACTTATAAGCTGAACAAAATTTGCTGTGGATTGTTGACTAATTGAAATTAAATGCTTTTGATTTAAAGAGTTATATCGATTAACTCCACGGTTTTCAATATTTCCGTCGATGCCTGAACGTAAAGTTATCTTTGCGCTAAAATTTAAAGCTTGTATACTGTACTTCAAAGCTCCAATATGGGCATTTTCCATACTTGCGAAACGTTCGGACTGAATTCGTAATTGTTTTCCATCAGGAAGTAAAACCAATAAATTTTTCGAATATACTCCATTTTTGAAGCATAGTTTTTTGTTATAATCTAAAAATTTTGCTGTTTTATAATCCCACCAATCTCCATCATCAATCTTAAACTGAATAGTAGTCCAGTTCGGAATATTTACAAAATCTTCATTTTCAATTAGGCGGTCGCCAACAGGCGATTTTAACCGATTATACAAGCCGGCAATATAGGTACCGGGATAATGTTTTTCATCGGCTGTAATCTCTTCTGCGGCACCGCGAGTTCCAAAATAACCATTCCCAACGGTAAGTAAAGACTCACGACTTTTTTCCTTTATTATATCGTATTCATGGTATTGAATTGACCAACTATCATGTTCCAAACCATCAGAAAACCATTTAATTAAACCATCAACCTCTACCTCATCAAAATCCTTTACAACAATATCAGCACCAGCAATTTTTAGTTCAGTCTCATTTTCTTCACGTGCAAGTCCAAGAACCAATCCGAAATTACCGGCTTTACCAGCCTGAACGCCTGAAACGGCATCTTCAAACACAATGCTTTCGTGATAAGAAACGCCCAGATTATCTGCAGCTGTTGTAAAAATATCAGCAGCAGGTTTTCCTTTTAAATTCAGTTCAACAGAATCGGTACCATCAACCACGGTTCCAACAAGATGCATCAGTTCGGCTTTTTCCAAAACTTTTCTGCAGTTTTTACTTGAGGAAGCAACACCAATCTTAATCTCGTTTTCTTTCAAAAAACGCATAAAATCGACTGTACTTTTATATACCTCAACACCTTCTTTATCAAGTACTTCATTAAATGCTTCATTTTTTTTATTCCCTAAACCACAGATGGATTCTGTATCTGGAGAATCGTTGGGATTGCCATACGGAATTTCAATTTTTCGCGACTTCAGGAAATCGGCAACTCCATTATAACGTGGTTTGCCATCCACATAAGGCAAATAGTCATTGGCATGCGTAAAAGGTTTAAATTCTTCACTAAAACGACTTTCGCGCGATTTTAAATAGTCATCGAACATTTTTTTCCATGCGGCTGCATGAACTAGTGCGGTTTTGGTAATAACACCGTCTAAATCAAAGATAACGGCTTTAAAATTTATTTCTGACTTTCTATTTTGATTCATATTTATTTCTAATTGTCTAGGCGGATTTACCAGTTTTGAGACTTCGTTTTCAGGTTTCTATTTAAAAATCACGTTTAAGCTTTGAGAATAAAAAAACTTTCTAACTATTTTCTTTCTTTTTAGCTGAGTTCTATCCAATAAAAACTTTTTGTAGGGATTATAATTTTCTTATTATATTTGATAATTGCTTGTCCCAGTACATCTATTTCGGAAGTTATATCATAATCAAATTGAATATCTTCCGTTCCAAAATTATGCAAAATTAATAGTTTTTCATTTCCATATTTTCGGATAAAAGCCAATATTGAGGGGTTATTATTTGAGAAAGCTGTTAACCACTCTATACTTCCTCTTCCAAAAGCCTTGTATTTTTTGCGTGAATTGATTAAATTCATTAAACTTTTAAAAACTTTGCTGTTAAACGATTTGTCGTTTGCCAAAAGTGTTTCAACTTCGTTCCAATCCACTTTCCCACGAACCAAAAAACGGGTATCATTTTTTCCTGTCATTTTTATCATCTCCTGGTAATAAGCCTGATCGTTTGCTTTACCAAATTCGTCACCATAATAGATTACGGGTGTACCCGGCAAACTCAGCATTAAAGAATAAGCCAGATTGATTTTATCAATATCAAATTGAAACAGTTCAGAGATTCTGGCTGAAATTCCTTCACCCACTCTAAAGTCCCATTCCGGTTTGTGGCAATAATTTTGATGTATATATGCACGGTCTTCTTCGTTTACATATACCAATTCAAGGCTTAACTCATCATGGCAACGTAGAAATGTAAACCATTGAGCATCAGCTGGAATAGTTGGAGTAATTTGTGGACTTAAGGTTTTTAAGATTGGTTGTGCACTTTCCTGTGCAATTGCTTTAAACATTTGAGGCATCAATGGAAAATGATAGGCCGCATGGCATTCGTCGCCACTTTTAATATAAGCTACTACATCATGCGGTTTCTGACAAGCTTCGGCCAATAATAAAGTTCCTGGTTTTACATAATCAACTACTGCTCTGAAAAACTTCACTACCGTATGTGTTTTTGGCAAATTTTCGCAATTTGTGCCTTCTTCCTTCCAGATATAAGGGATAGCATCTGCCCGAAATCCATCAACTCCCTGTTCCAGCCAGAACAATAAATTACTTGCCATGGCTAATAAAACTTCCGGATTGCGGTAATTCAAATCGGGTTGAAACTCGAAAAAACGATGAAAAAAGAAGCAATCACCGTCTTTTTCCCAATTACTAGGGCACATTCCTTTAAAAAGTAAGCGTGCCTCTTCATATTTGTTTGTATCCTTATTCCAAATATAATATTCACGGAAAGGATTTTCTTTGCCCAATCGTGATTCCTGAAACCAGGGATGATCGATTGAAGTATGGTTCATGGCTATATCAAAAATTACCCGCATTCCTTTTGAATGAGCTTCATACAGAAATTTTCCAAAAAGTAATTTTTCTTCCTCAGCTGAGGCTGAATCAGGTAATCGAAATAAATCTTTTCTAATACGGCGATAATCTTTAATATCAAAACCTGCATCTTTCATTGGAGAATCTAAAATCGGAAGAAGCCAAATACAATTAACTCCCAAATCTTTTAAATAATCAAGTTTTTGGATTAAACCACTAAAATCTGTATTAAAAAGATCAACATACAGCGAATAAACTATGGCATCTTTATACCAGTCGGCTTGATTATCCGGACTTTCAAGTCGATTCTTTAAAGAATTCAATTCTTCAATAAAACTTACCAACTGGGTTTTTGGTATTCCTGGATATAATTCATTAAAGCTTGAATAGATTCTTTCGGCAGGGGATAAATTTTGCATTTTAATATCAATATTAAGATTTTAGCATCAATTTTGCTCCAAAAATACGAACAAAACAGCTTCTAAGAACTAATTAATAATGGAGATTTATCTTTCAATCGTTTGCACTTGAAAACTTTTTTTGAAAGTTTTTTTTAGTTTAACACAAGGTCGGGAGCTTTATAATTTAGTGTACTTTTGCAGTCCAAAAAAAAATAGATGTCAGAAATAAGAAATATTGCTATTATAGCTCACGTTGATCATGGAAAAACGACTTTGGTGGATCGCATTCTGCATCAGGTTCAGTTATTTAGATCAAATCAGGAAGTTGGTGAATTGATACTTGACAGCAATGATTTAGAAAGAGAAAGAGGCATTACAATTCTGGCAAAAAATGTTGCTGTTCGATATAAGGATACAAAAATTAACATTATTGATACACCCGGCCACTCCGATTTTGGAGGTGAAGTTGAGCGGGTTTTAAATATGGCCGACGGAGTTTTATTGGTAGTGGATGCTTTTGAAGGCCCGATGCCTCAAACACGTTTTGTGTTGGAGAAAGCTATTGATTTGAATTTGAAGCCGATAGTTGTTATAAACAAAGTTGATAAACCAAATTGTGATCCTGAAGAGGCTGTCGAAAAAGTATTTGATTTAATGTTTAGTCTGGGAGCTTCAGAAGATCAATTGGATTTTCCTGTTGTATACGGTTCTTCAAAAGAAGGCTGGATGGGAGAGGACTTTAAAAATCCAACAACAGATGTGAGTTATTTATTGGATATTATAATTAAACATATTCCTAAAGCGAAAACTGTTGAAGGCTCAACCCAAATGAGAATAAGCTCACTTGATTACTCGAGTTATGTTGGAAGAATTGCAGTTGGTCGCCTAACACGAGGAACTTTGACCTGGGGTGCGAATGTTTCGCTTGTTAAACGAGATGGAAGTATACATAAATCGAAAATCAAGGAACTTTACGTGTTTGAAGGATTAGGTAAAGAAAAGAAAAAAGAAACCGTATATTCAGGAGAAATTGTTGCTTTACTAGGTATTGAAAATTTTGATATTGGCGATACCATTGCCGATTTTGAATTACCTGAAGGCTTGCCGGCAGTTAAAATTGATGAGCCTACAATGAGTATGCTTTTTACGATTAATAATTCGCCTTTTTTTGGCCGAGAAGGGAAGTATGTAACTTCAAGACATCTTAGAGATCGCTTATTTAAAGAAATTGAAAAAAATCTGGCTTTAAGAGTTGAGGAAACGGATTCACCTGATTCTTACAATGTATTTGGACGCGGAATTCTGCATTTGTCTATTCTGGTAGAAACCATGCGTCGCGAAGGGTATGAACTGCAACTTGGTCAGCCAAAGGTGATTATAAAGGAAATTGATGGCGAAAAACATGAACCTATCGAATTACTTACCGTACATACCCCTGAAAATTTATCAGGAAAAGTAATCGAAATGGTGACTCAGCGCAAAGGTGAAATCCGGAATATTGAAAATAAAATGGATCGTACTCATCTCGAATTTGAAATTCCGGCTAGAGGCATTATTGGATTAAGGAATAATTTACTAACTGCAACACAAGGTGAAGCTGTAATTGCTCATCGCTTTCTTGAATATCAGCTGCAAAAAGGTGCATTCTCAACCATAAGAAATGGTGCTTTGATTGCTATGGAGACAGGCACGGCAATTCCTTTTTCAATTGATAAACTTCAAGACAGAGGTTCGTTCTTCATTTTGTCAAATGAACCAGTCTACGAAGGCCAGGTTATTGGCGAACATATCCGACAAGATGATTTGGTGGTAAATGTTACAAAAACTAAAAAACTGACGAATATGCGATCGTCCGGTGCAGATGATAAAGTGATGTTAACTCCTCCAATCCGTTTTTCGCTGGAAGAAGCTATGGAATATATCAGAGAAGATGAATATTTGGAGGTTACGCCTCAAAGTTTACGTATTCGTAAAATATTCTTAAATGAAAACGACCGTAAAAGGTTGAAAAAGGACAAATAATAAGGTCTATATACCAATAATAAAAGCCAATATTCTCGGTTGAGAATATTGGCTTTTATATTAAATTGATTGATTAGACTCTGATTGCTATTTTATTATTTTTTGGAAGTGCCCGATAAATAGCCTTAGCTTCTTTATCGTCTAACCACAAGAATAAGGTAGGATGAAATCTGAGACCAGATGCATCTTTACTTTTTGCTTTTAATCTAAATTTAAGCATATCCATTCTAAAAGAAGGCTGTTGAAAAAGAGAATCTGATGCCTTTTCACAACCATTTATTACGATTCGGATATTATTGTCGGCAACAAACTCCCAATAAAATCGTTGATGTTT
>JAZDJM010000367.1:0-2073 GCA_043804305.1 Bacteroidota bacterium | reverse complement strand
AGAGAAAATTTTCAAGATTTCAGTTACAAAAAATGGACCGTATATCGTTTCTGGCAATTTACCTATGGTTAAGGAAATTATATTGTCAGACAACGAGGGATACTCAGCCGAATGGGGCAAAGGGGATTGTTATATAACCGAGGAGAACTACGAACTTTGTCGATGTGGTAAGTCAAAGAATAAACCTTATTGTGATAAAACTCACACCAAAGTTGGTTTTATTGGTACTGAAACCGCTAAGCGAACAAAATATCTCGAACAGGCTAAAAAGATATCAGGCCCAGAACTTGTTTTAACTGACGCTAAAGAACTCTGTGCACATGCCCGTTTTTGTGATAGAGCAAAAGGAGTCTGGCAACTTACTGAGGATTCGGATGATAAACAATCAAAAGAAATTGCAGCTCAGGAAGCATGCGATTGTCCTTCAGGTAGACTGGTGGTTTGGGACAAAAAGACCGGGGAACCAATTGAGTCTAAGCTCGATCCGTCAATAAGTCTGGTAGAAGACCCGGAAAGAAAAGTCAGCGGACCGATATGGGTAAAAGGCGGAGTACCGATTGAGTCATCTGATGGAACACAATATGAGATTAGAAATCGCGTTACATTGTGTCGTTGTGGTCAATCAAAAAATAAACCTTTTTGTGATGGCAGCCATATTTCGATTGGATTTTCTGATGGTGATGATCACTTAAACCGTCAGGAATAAAAAGCGGATAAGTTTTGTTACATTTACTTATTCAATAGTTTTGTTACTTTTAAAATTTCCTCGATCATTTCAAATTTTCGCTTACTCTGTTTTGATTCTAAAGCTTTTGAGAAACAATGGTGCAGATGATTTTCCATCAGGATCTGGTGCGCTGACTTAAGCATGCCAATTACCGCAAGATTCTGCTGCATTATATCAATACAATATTCATCATCTTCTACCATTTTGATAATCTTCTCTAACAAGCTTTTTGATTTCTTAAAGTTTGTTAACGAATCAGTTTTTTTTATTTTGTCATCCATGGCATTTTAAAATATTGGCGATATTATTCCTGACGCTATCAGGGCAGAATATAAATTAAAAAAAGCAAAGAAAATTACAATAAACCCGGCAGTTTTAAAAAATATTCCTGATTTCAAAGAATGTGAAAATTTTATAGAAGTAAATGATATTAATGCAAGTACCGGTAGCGTGCCAATGGCAAATACCAGCATTATTAATCCACCGTTTATAAAATTACTACTTGCGATTGCATTTAACTGCATAGATTGCGTAAAGCCACAGGGGAGAAAAAAAGTTAATACCCCTAACAGTAAAGGAGTGAACTTATTCTGGATATTTTCATTGCCGATTATTCTTTTTGAGAAATTTTTAGGCATTCTGAGCTGTAATTTACGGAAAAAGGGGAATGTATCAAGCAGATTGATTCCCAATATAACCATTACTACGAACAGGATAATGCTCATAATAAAGTAAAATCTTGGAGTCATGTTAAATGTAATCCCGATTAAACCTACTAATCCCCCCAATAAAAAAAAGCTTATAATACGGGATGCATGAAAAAATATAAGTGGTCTCACCCTGTCTTTACCTTTTGCATAACTTGAGGAAATCGATAATACCAGGCCGCCAACAACTGCCATGCATGATGACAAAGAGGCTACAATTCCTATTAATAAAACAAGAGCCAATGAAATCGTGTTGCTCCCAAGAATATTTGCGATTCCTAATTTTTGAATTAAAAAAAATATTCCGACAACCGCCACAGCAATTGCAAAACCGATAGCCAGTTCTTTAAAATTGACTTTATGTTTTTCCCTTACTTCGCTGAAGTTATATCCATGCGGTTTAATGATATTATTTGCTTCCAGAAGAAGCTCTTCACTGCTGATATCATTTTCAATTTCAAGATAGACTTTCTTTTCGCTTAAAACGGCATTAACATTTTTTATATATTTTAATTTTCCAATTTTTTTCTCAATTATCAGCTCACATACAGAGCAATGAAAGCCATTTACATAATATAAGTGCCTAGTCCCTGGCTTTAGAAATATTGAGTCATTCATATTTTGGCAAACCTAAAACTA
>JAZDJM010000366.1:0-4103 GCA_043804305.1 Bacteroidota bacterium | reverse complement strand
ATCCAACGGAACTACTTTGTGGTTAACTTTGGCTGCAATACACTTATTGCCTACCTCCGAATGTATTCCATAAGCAAAGTCGAGAGCAGTTGCACCAAAGGGTAAGGTTCGCACATCCCCTTTAGGTGTAAAAACCATAATCTCTTTTGAAAAAAGATTTAGTTTGAAATCGCTCATAAAATCTAGCGCATCAGCATCATTGCCCTGTAAAAGCTCTTTAACTTTTTCGAGCCAGTTATCCAAACCGCTTTCAGGCTTGCTCCCCGCCATTTTATATTTCCAGTGAGCCGCATATCCCTTCTCGGCAATTCCATCCATTCTAACCGTTCTGATTTGAACCTCAACCCACTTCCCGGATTTACTCATTACCGTGGTATGCAAAGATTCATATCCATTGGCTTTAGGTGTCGAAATCCAATCTCTAAAACGTTGGCGATTTGGCAGGTAATTATCAGTAATAATTGAATAAACATTTAGACAAACACTTTTTTCGGTTTCCAAAGGAGTGTCAATAATTATTCTAATTGCAAAAACATCAAACACTTCCTGAAAAGGAACACCTTTGGCTTTCATTTTATTCCAAATGGACGAGACAGATTTCTCCCTGTCAAATATTTGATAATTAATCTTTTGCCTGTCTAATTCTGTTTTAATTGGCCGCAAAAAATTCCGGATAAAAAGGGTACGCTCCAATTTCGTATCCTTCAAGTGGGTTATTACAGATTGATAGGCATCTGGATCGGTATATCGCAAAGCAAGATCTTCAAGCTCGCTTTTTATGGCATGTAAACCTAGACGGTGAGCCAATGGGGCATAGAGAAATGTAGTTTCTGATGCAATTTTAAGTTGTTTAACTGCAGGCATCGAATCTAATGTCCGCATATTATGCAATCTATCAGCAAGTTTTACAAGGATAACTCTAACATCGTCAGAAAGCGTAAGCAGCAAGCGTTTAAAATTTTCCGCCTGCATGGATTCGACAGGTTGATTGCCAAAAATCTCCTTAATTTTAGTTAAGCCGCTTATGATTTGTGCAATTTTTTCACCAAAAAGGGCTTCGATGTCTTCAATACTATAATCAGTATCTTCAACAACATCGTGGAGCAGAGCGCTAACAATAGATTTTGTGCCAAGGCCAATTTCATTCACACAAACCAATGCAACATCAAGAGGATGAATAATATACGGCTCGCCGCTGCGTCTTCGCATTCCTTCATGAGCTTTGCTGGCAACTTTAAATGCTTTAATAATAAGTTTTCGATCCCTGTCCTGAGTGGCTTCTTTTGGGCGCCATGCTCTTAATAAAGCACGATATTTGCTCTTTATCAGTTTCTTTTCAGCTTCGAGATCAATTATATAATTAAATTTATTGCTATCAGTCATAGGAAAAATTTGATAACAAAATTAAGGTTTTTTTCCCTTTTCCGGTTTATATTTAAATAAGCAAAATATTTTTAAAATTTGTAACTTGCCTGAAAAGTCATTGCAATTGAAATATATTGATATTCATACCCATAAAGCTTCAGATAAAGAAGTAATTCAAATTGTAGATCGTTCCGGCAAACCTTGTTGTAATGATTATGAACAGAACTATTTTTCAATCGGATTACACCCCTGGCATATACAAAAAGCGAAAATTGATGATGAATTGATGAGAATAGTGTCAAATATTCATCACAAATCTTTTTTGGCTATCGGCGAATGTGGTTTGGACAAAATTTGCGACACTGATTATTCATTGCAACTAAGCGTTTTTAAGAAAATAATCGCTATTTCAGAAGAATATAAAAAACCATTGATTCTTCATGTGGTAAAATCATACAATGAAATTATTGAATTGCGAAAAGATACGAAAGCAAAACAAAGCTGGATAATTCATGGGTATAATGGAAGTTCCCAACTAGTAGCTGAACTCATAAAACACGGGTTTTACCTCTCGTTTGGCAGGCATTTGATAATTAAACATTCCAAGGCAGCAAAAGCTTTAGCACAAGTTTCAATGGAACGGATTTTTTTTGAAACGGATGATTCTGATTTTTCAATTCAGGAAATATTTGACATTGCTGCAAAAACGTTTGATTGCAACTTAAATCAGTTACAAAGTAACATTGCAAAGAATTTTAAAGCAGTTTTCAATCAGAACCTAAAGACATGATGTATTTCGGTATATTTTTTGCTTTCTTTGGTTGAGAATGATATAATAATCCTAAGTAAACATTTTCAATTTCATTCAAAAAACCAAAAAATATTAATATTATTGCAAAAGGATAAAAATGAACAACAGATAAGTATTTTCAGTTGTATTAGGCTGAGATTTAATATTCTGAATAAAAAATAACTAATCCGAAATCATATAATAATTAGCATGGCTATTAAATAACCATAATTAAATAGAATAGACAGATGAAACATCCATGGCAAAACAATTTTGACACACTGGCAATAAATTATACCGGATGTTCCATCTGGCAAATAAAAAACAAATTATAAACAGATGAAACATCCGTGGCAAAACAATTTTGACACACAGGAGGATGATTATCGTGGATGTTCCATATGACCATTAAAAAACAAATTATAAACATATGAAAATTCAAGAAAATTTAAAGTACACCAAAGATCACGAATGGGTATTGTTAAACGGAGATGAAGCAACCATTGGAATTACGGATTTTGCCCAAGGCGAATTAGGCGACATTGTTTTTGTGGAAGTGGAAACATTAGGTGAAACTCTGGAAAAAGAAGAAGTTTTTGGAACAATTGAAGCTGTTAAAACAGTTTCCGATTTGTTTATGCCAATTTCTGGCGAGATTATTGCTTTCAATGAAGAGCTAGAAGCTTCACCGGAGTTAATTAATCAAGATGCCTATGGGAAAGGTTGGATAATAAAAGTAAAATTGAGTAATCCTGCTGAAGCAGATCAATTACTGAGCAGCACTGATTACAGGAATATGGTTGAAGCCTAATTCTATTTCACACTTAGACAAAAGTTTTTTTGTCTATATCTATTGAATGAAAGCAATTTATTAATAATTTAGCGGCTCAAAAAAAGATTTTAAGTCGGAAAAAAAGAAAGTTATGGAAGAAAAGAAATCCGTCAAGGCAAATTTGGAAAACAAGAGAACCTTGTTTTTGGAAATAGGCTTTGTAATTGCTCTGTTTTTGACACTTGTTGCTTTTGAATACAAATCGTACGATAAAGTAGAGTATTCCAATTTGGAGCGCGAGGTGGATAATACTCCTGAGGAGATTATTCCAATTACAGAGCAAAAGGTTAAGCCACCACCACCAAAGCCACCGCCACAAGTTACCATTATTAACGTGGTTAAGAATACCGTGAAAGTGGATAATGATATTGATATAAATATCGATTTCGACGAAAATATGGCCATGGAAGAATTTAAATTCGTTCAGGAAGATGAGGAAGTTGAAGAGCAAAAAATCTTCCTCGTCGTTGAAGATATGCCTATGTTCCCAGGAGGAGAAGCGGCCATGTATAAGTTCATTGGAAAAAACATTGAATATCCCCGTATGGCAAAAGAAAGCGGCATCAGCGGTCGTGTTTTTGTAACCTTTGTTGTTGAACGCGATGGCAGAGTTACCGATGTTCAGGTTCTGCGAGGAATTGGCGGAGGTTGCGATGAAGAAGCTGTTCGAGTTATTCAGGCTATGCCAAAGTGGACACCCGGAAAACAGCGCGGTAAACCAGTACGTGTTCAATACCGAATGCCTATTAAGTTTACGCTACAGTAAAAATAGATGAACCTCGCACTTGCGGGGTTTTTTTATGTTTTTATAAAGTCAAAAAAACACGATAATTATTGGTTTTGGCTTGATTTTTGTTCTTAAATATAGTAATTTTATGCTATCAATAAACAGTTATAAATAAGGACTTTATAAGTTATTATTGATGAAAAGATAAGACAGGTCGAATAAAATTCCGACTGTTTGATCATATAGTTATTTGATTTCTTAATGCACAATTATATAGATAATTAAATTTTAGGCTTTGCTATTTAAATATTTATGAACCTTAAAATAATGTATTATGGAAACAAAAAAAAGCAGTAGATGTGACCTTGAGAAAAAGAGATTTCTTTTTT
>JAZDJM010000365.1:0-5543 GCA_043804305.1 Bacteroidota bacterium | reverse complement strand
TGCTGGCACTGAACCGGCATATAGAAATGGCCTTTTTCAGGAACAAATTCCGGATTATAATGAATATTTGCGTGTGCTAAATCAACTCCTTTTTCTTTTTCCATTTGCAACACCTGAATCCAATGAATTTGAGGCTCACGGGATTGATTATTCTCCTCAACGCAAGCATATACACATTTTCTGCATCCAATACAACGTGATAAATCAAGTGCATAACCAAATTGAACTCCTTCTTCGGCAGATTTATCAGATACCTTAAATTCCATTCCATATTTTTCAGCATATGTTTTTTCAAGATTCCTGACAATTATTTCCTTTTCATCTTTTGTCAAGGTTTTGAAATTAGCCTGAAAGAAATTGTCGAGATCCAGTGAGTTACAACTCGTCAAGGCTGCTGCACCAATTGCTAAAGTTGGTAATTTCCCAATAAATTCTCTTCTTGAATTTTTTTTATCTTGTTTTTTCATCGTCTACACTTTGAAATCCGGGTTTATAAAATTGTCAGCTGATTTGTTGCTTACCAACAGGAGCCGGCATTGGTTTTTGTTTATTTGAAATTGGCAGCTTATTTTCTTTAATGAGTGCATTGGCTTCCTCTTCTGAAATTCTTTTACAATTAGGATTGTATGCATTTTCTGAAATTTTGAAGCCTAAAAAAGAAAAGGTACTTAATGAAACAGCCGCTACGGATATTTTTTTAAAAAAATCTCTTCTTGAATTATTTTTAATTTTTTGCATAATTAACAGGTTTTTAAATTACTCTCAAAAAATGTCTTCTTGTCTTACTGGCGGGGGCGATGGTTTAATTGCCTTGAATTTAGGAGAATGCGGGTTGTGGCAGTGAACACACAATAAATAATGCTTTTGGCCATTCCATTCGCCGCTTCGCTTTCCATGAACACCTACCTTCCAGTCGCGCAGTTTATCTCCATGACACTGGCCACAAAGTTTATAGGATTCTTCAAACCTTAACAATTTTCCACTTGCCAACCTAAGGGAGTCTCTTTGAATCTCATCATGACAATCTAAACACCAGCGATTTTCACTGTCATGATTAAATTCTCTCGAAATCTCATCATGCATATCAACCAGATCTCTTCTTGTTGAATTCGGTTCCTGATATTCATGGCAGGATGAGCAGGGAAATATATATTCATCTGAAAACGGCGGTGGCGAAACAGCGATTTCCAGATTAGTTTTGACACTATCATTTTGATAATCTGAATATTCTGTCTTATTTTCATCGTGCGTATAATTGGAGCAAGAGTATCCGATTATGAGAATAGCAAAAGCCTTAATAAATCGATCTATAAATGTTTTATCCAAAAAACTTTTCATACCTTTTGATTTAATTTTCAATATTATCAAGAGAATATTATCAGATGATACAGTATTAATCCTTGATTTACTTATTATTACATCTTTTAACTTTTAATAATTATTACCCTATTCTCTTCTGAATGATGACAAATGTAAATTTTTACACTTAAAAATTTGGTGATATTTATCATTTGAAAATAGGTGTTATCTCGAATTTTTGACGTTCCGTTCCTCTGTTCCGACATAAAAAAAGATTTTACATTTGATTTCGTCAATGTAAATAGCAAGAGGTTATGGAGCAAAACAGTAGAAAAGAATTAAATGAGTTATTTGAAAGGGTTTCGTCACTTGAAAAACGAATTTCTGTTTTTGAGGGTAAGCTAGTTAATCCGGATGATCTAAAACAGGCTACAAGAGTGGAGGCTGTCGTGTTAGATACAGATTCATCATCACATGAAGAAAGCGAAGAAACATTTTTAGAAGCCAGTATCGGTGAATATGGATTAGCCTGGTTTGGAAATATTATTCTCTTATTCGGGGGTATTTTTCTTCATTCATTTGTTCAATCCAAAGCTCCTCCTTTGTATTCAGCGCTAATTGGATACGCTTTTGCTGCTTCAATGCTTTTATTTGCCGGTAAAATCCGGAATTCATTTTCCTATTTATCCAGCGTTTTTAATCTCTTTGCAAAAATTTTGGTGTTTTATACAACAGTTAAATTGCATTTCTTTACTTCAAATCCATTGTTTGAAAATAAATTTATCGCCATTTCATTCTTATTGACGCCTGTTCTGTTTCAGATTTATCAGTCTTTTAAACTTCGTTCAGAAAAACATGCTCTTCTTGGACTCATTTTTATAAGTATTACAGCAATTATTAGTAATGAAACTCATTTGTTGCTTTCAATGTTGACCCTGACTGTTGCCGGAAGTGTATTTTTTCTGTTTAAATTCAGATGGACAAAAACCTTGCTTTATACCTTATTTTTAGTTTATTTCTCTTTTTTGGTCTGGCTTTTGGGCAATCCGATAATGAATTTATCATTTAAGGCTGTTTCAGAAAGCCATTATAGCGAATACTACCTTTTTGTAATTGCTACGCTTTTCTCCTTGGTTTTTTTGGTTAAGCAAAAAGACATTATTCAAAAAAACAGCTTATTAATGGTTCTGATATTAAACGGATTAGGTTTTTCATTTCTAATAACCTTATTAACTTTGTTGTTCTTTTCTGGCAACTACCAACTCCTATTTGCTTTATTATCTGCATTTTGCATTATTTATTCTGTTTTTTTAAAAACATTTTCCGATTGGAAATATTCACCGGCTTTATATGCAGTTTATGGTTTTGTTGCCATCAGCATAACTTTTTACGGAATTTTAAAGTTCCCCATGGTGTTTTTAGCGCTTACTTTACAAAGTTTACTAGTGCTTTCTATGGCCTTATGGTTTCGTTCAAAAATTATTGTGGTTTTAAATACTTTAATGTTTATTGCCTTGGTTGCTGCCTATTTTAGTTTTTTTGGACAAGCAAACATTATTAACTTTTCGTTTCCTATCATTGCGGCAATTTCAGCGCGTATTATAAACTGGCAACATAATCGATTAACTCTTAATTCTCAATTTATTCGAAATATCTATTTATTCATCTTGTTTTTTACAATGCTTTACGCACTAAAAAAAGCATTTCCCTCAGATTATGTTACTTTGTCCTGGTCGATTACGGCAATGGTCTATTTTGGATTAAGCATAGTATTGACATTGGTAAAATACAGGTATTTAGCCATTGCGACACTGGTTGCCGCATCCATTAATTTGTTTTTTGTTGATTTTGCAACGATTAATGTAGTTTACAGAATTATTGCTTTTATGGTTTTAGCGGTAATTTCAATCGGGATTTCTATCTATTACGTAGATAAATTAAGAACTAAAAGCCTTGAAAGGGAGGATAGAAATTAATCGTAATGTTTGGAGTATCTTTATTCGGCCTAAAAGCCCATTCTTTTTTCAAGAACATTTGAGTTAAGCATTGACATATCTTCCAGAATTCTTTTTTTTAATTTATTTAAGTATTTTCTCCCGTCATTAGTCAACTCAGCAGGGCAAAGATTAGCCAAAATATTATCAATCAGAGCTATCTGTTGCTGTTTTGCGAAAAATTGTGATTCTGCAGTCATATTTCCGATTTATTTTGGTTATTAATTTGGTTTACTTTTTAGATTAAAGCAAATATATCTAATGTTATTAATTAAACAATGTTTTAGCTTTGATATAAAACTTCTAAAAAAGGAATTTAAAGTCTCTAAAAGTAATGGTTTCGTCGTGTTTTCATTGATAAATATCAATACCAATAGAATTACTGCTAATTTTAAGTACTTTAGTATTGAAAAACAGCTTTTTTCAAAAATCAATTTAAACATCTAAAGAAATGCTGACTTGGGAAAATAATGAAACAACGACTTGTACTGAATGTTCTCGCAAAAGTGAAATGTTTAACTATTTGAGCCCTCAGGAATTAGACTTTATAACTAAACACAAATATGAAATTAAATACAAAAAAGGAGAAATTTTAAAGAAACAAGGGACACACCTTTCCCATGTAGTTTCTATAAATTCCGGATTAGTGAAAATGTATATCGAAGGATATCGGGGAAAAAATCTGATACTTCGAATTTTAAACTCTACTAATTTTATTGGCGGCCCGGGATTGTACTTTGACCAAAAACATCATTATTCTGTAATGGCATTAACAGAAACTAATGCCTGTTTTATTGAAGTGCAAGCTATTAAACAAATTATTCGAACCAATCCTGATTTTGCTGCTGAATTTATTAAGGAAATAAGTAAAAATACGCTTTCTACCTATGAGCGATTAATTAGCATCAGTCAAAAACAAATACCGGGAAGAATTTCTGATGCTTTACTGTACTTATCCCGCGATATTTTTAAAAGTAACATTATCCATTCATCCATTACTAAAAATGATCTGAGTGAATTGGCGGGTATGACCAAAGATAGTGTAATTAAAATACTTCGTGAATTTAAAGAAGACGGCATTATTAAAATGGATAAAGACATTGAAATTCTGGATGAGGACAAATTGATTAAGATCAGTAATGTGGGTTAATATTTCCTCTACCTCATTCAGAATAAGGCATAAAAAAACTCTTTAGCTATGAAACTAAAGAGTTTTTTCGTTTAAAACCAACTGTATTATGCGGCAGGTTTTGGGTGAGTAATTTTCTTCACCATTTCCTTATAATCAAATCCTTTATAATGCTTGCTTTCTGCATTATGACAAGTTTTGCAAATTTTCTCTGAAGGCACGGTCATTCCTTTTTCGATAGCCTTTGCTTTATCTTTCATAATTGTATTCGGAAAATAAAGGCTTCCAGGCCCATGACAAGATTCGCAAGAAACACCTTCAGTAATTTTTAGACCGGGTGTAACCAAATCTTTATTAACACTTGCTGCAGTGGCATGGCATTTCGTACATTTTGGATCAGCTGCTTCAGCCGCACTCAATACTTCCATTGCTTTAGCATGCTTTGAATCCTTCCAATGTGCATATACTGAAGGGGTATTGGCATCTGCAGGTTTGTTATGACACATTTTGCATTTGTTGGAGCCTACATACTCAGCAGTTTGAGCTTTAAGGTTTGTACTTCCCAAAAATGCGATTAGACAAATTAAAATTAATGTTCTCATGATTTTTATTTTATTTAGTTTACCAATAATCTATTTATTTAATCAAAATACTTAATACAATTATAATACCATTTCTATTCTTTTTCTTATTAATATACACCTGCGATTAGCGAATATATAATTAATATAACAATAATGATTCCGGAGCCCAGGAATAAATAGCCGAAAAACTTAACAGTTTTCAACCAACTGGGTGAAATTTCTATTTCTTCAACCACTTTATCTAGATTTCCCGATTTTACAAGCTCTTCGTATTCTCTTGGTCTATCCTTTTTATAATGCTCTAACGGAACATAACCAGTAAAAATTACGGTATCCATTGGGAAAGATTCCGGACGTAAGTGAGTATTAAAAAAATGAATTACAAAGATGAAAACTGTGGCCAATAAGGCTTCGTCACTATGTATGATTTGGGCTACATTGATTGCCCAACCCGGTAAAAACCGCGTGAAAAATTCAGGAAACCAAAGAATCAAACCGGAAAAACCAATTACAGCAACTCCCCAGAAGACAGCAAGA
>JAZDJM010000364.1:0-3319 GCA_043804305.1 Bacteroidota bacterium | reverse complement strand
TACTAATCTTCCAAATATTTTCCAATAAATGATTTAAGTCAATCAGGCTGATAACACATTGATTATCTAATTCTGTCAATTGATCTCACTAATTCTTCATCTTTCTTTATACACCTGATTGCAAGAAAAATTAACATAATTGCAATGAAAGGAAATATTATTCCAATATTAAACTTAAGTCCGGCACTATACGCCTGGTTTATTGAACTGGTAAAAAAAATCATTCCGGAAGTAAACAGAGTAATCATAAGAATTATGTAACGTGCAACTTTAATTTGGTTTTTACGGTTTTTAAACAGAAAAATATCAATTAACAAGGCCAGAACTGCGATTATTGTGAGAATTTTAATCGCTGGAAAAAGTTTTTCAGCAAAACCAGCCTGTCCGGAAAACGGAAAAGAATTAACTCCTGAAACCATAATTGCATATACATTGTCTTCTAATAAAATATTAGCTATTGGAATAAAAAACAACAATCCTGTAAAAATGGCTGCCAAAGAGATATAAATACTTTGTATTCTTTGTATCATTTTATAGAAATTTTAGTTTTCGCAATAATTTAAGGTTGTAAAATTACAATATCTATGTATTACATTAATTTTCCGCATTTCAAAAAATAGCCCATTTTTAAATACTTCCTATTGATATGAAAAGTTTTAAAGGTTATACAAAATTCTTTTCTAATTTGTATAATTCATCAGGATTATAACAAATTAATACGTATAATTTCACAACTTATTGCAAGTATGTTAAAACAACCTGTCAATTCCAAATAATTTTACAGAAAACAGGAAGATAACAATTATCAGAAACCAACGAAGAAATTTTGCACCCCACAGCACGGCAAACTGAGAAGCAACAAAGCCTCCAAAAATATTGCCAATGGATGAGACAATTCCCATTCCGTAATGAATATGATCATTATACATAAAGACCAGTAAAGCAAAAGGACTGTATAAAAAAACAATAAAAACTTTTAAGGCATTAGCTTTAACCAGATCGTAACCAGCCATCAGCACCAGACCGGCCAGCAAAAAAATACCAACACCAATGTGAATAAAACCACCGTAAACTCCAATAATAAAAAACACCAACCATTGCAAGGCATTTGTTTTTTTCTTTACTAAATCGCTTTTACCTGAAATCCAGTTTGTAGGATTAATGAAAATTAATAAAAGCATAAAAAGCATTACAATACCTACAATAATCTGAAAAATATCTTCATTGATTGAAACTGCAATTCTGGCACCAACAACTGACCCCAAAGTTGTAGGTATACCCAGGATAATTCCCTTTTTTAAATCTAAAACATGTTGTCTTTTGAAATTTAAAGAAGCACTGAGTGTCTGCATGATCACACCTAGCCGGATTGTTCCATTAGCTACACCAGCCGGCAACCCAAGCAACATAAATAAAGAATAGGTAATTACCGTACCACTTCCAGCCAACGTATTGATAATTCCAACCATAAAACCTGCCAATATCAAAAGAGAAATAATTTGCCAGGAATAAAGGTCAAATGAATGTAAATATTCGGCAATATTCATGTTTTAAAATTTTGGCAAATATAAATAAATGACAAATGGAAATAATTTTATTGAAAAGAAAAGAGCTGGTATTCCTTAATGACATAGATATTTAATCTTGACAATAAAAAAAAATTAGGCCATAAGACATTTAAAATCAAATTTCAGGAAAAATGCAATTGAAATCTGGAAAAATGCCTGGAATTGTCATCAAGTTCAAAACCAGGCATTTTACATTAAATTATCTGTTACTTTTGATAAGGAATTTTAATTAAAACATCAATAAGTAATTCCCAAAATTTTCTTGTCGTTTCAATATCAATCCTTTCATCCGGAGAATGTGCTCCTTTTATGGTTGGCCCAAATGAGATCATGTCAAGATAGGGATATTTTTCAAGAAAAAGACCACATTCAAGGCCGGCATGAATAGCCCTTACAACCGGCTGCTTGTTGAAAAGCCGTTTATATGATTCAACGGTAATCCTAACAATTTCAGAGTCTGGATTTGGCGCCCAGCCTGGATAACCTTCAGAATGTTCGACATTTGCCCCGGCAAGAACAAAAACACTTTCAACCATTTGAGCGATATCCCATTTTGCTGATTCCACCGAACTTCTTTGGCTCGTTGTAACCAGGATTTTTTTATCATCAATGAATTTCACTGCGGCCAGGTTTGTTGAAGTTTCAACCATGTTTTCCATTTTCCGGCTCCACGAATGAACACCATGCGGGCAGGCATAGATTGCGTTTAAAAGGTTGTGTTGTGTGTTTTCGTCAATAACAAAGCCAGGAAGATCGGTTTCTTTAAGTTCTAACTTCAGGTTTGGTTCTGTAACATTAAATTCGGCCTTTATTAGCTTTGAAAATATATTAAACCTGTTTTTTACCTTATCAACTTTTGATTTTGGTAAAACCACCAACGCATAAGCTTCGCGGGCTATGGCATTTTGCAAGTTTCCACCATCAAATGTATTTAATCTTAACTCTAAATCTTCTTCATTTTCCCAAATGAAACGGTTAAGAATTTTATTTGAGTTTCCTAAACCTTTATGAATGTCATCGCCAGAGTGTCCACCTTTTAACCCTGAAACTTTTATAATAATTGCTTTGTGATTTTCAGGAACTTCTTCTTTTTCAAAATCGAATTCGGCAGCCGTATCTGTGCCTCCGGCACAACCAATAAAAAGTTCGCCTTCGTCTTCAGAATCAAGGTTTAATAAAATCTTTCCACTCATAAAGCCTTCATTTAATGCAAAAGCACCAGAAAGCCCGGTTTCTTCATCAACTGTAAACAAACACTCCACCGGTCCATGCTGGATAGTTTTATCCGTTAAAACAGCCAACTGGGCAGCAATACCAATTCCATCATCAGCGCCAAGTGTTGTTCCTTTGGCTTTAACCCAATTATTATCAATAAATGGTTGAATTGGATCATTATTAAAATCGAATACTGTATCGCTGTTTTTTTCGCAAACCATATCCATATGACTTTGCAGAATGACCGCTACACGATTTTCAAAACCTGGTGTGGCCGGTTTTCTCATAATCACATTACCAATGGCATTACGCTCAGCTTCAATACCATGCTTTGTGGCAAAATCCATCAGATAGTTAATGATTTTACCTTCATTTTTTGATGGATGTGGAACTTTACAAATTTCTTCGAAATATTCCCAGACCAGCGAGGGTTGTAATCCTTTAAATACTAGCATAATAAAAAATAGGTTAAATTTTTACTCAAAATCATCGAATGAAGAAAAATCTTCTTTTAGCTTAATTCCTAAAACCAGCAC
>JAZDJM010000363.1:0-3670 GCA_043804305.1 Bacteroidota bacterium | reverse complement strand
AAATTCAATGTAAAGCGGTTCAGGAAATACATTTTGTCAATTCTTACATCGAGTTGATGAAAGTTTTTGTACCGTAATGTATTAAATTTACCGTAGTCTAGGTAACCTGCCCCACGTGAATTCCAGGCATCGATCAAGCTTGATTTATTGATATCCCAAGGTGTGTAAGGCGAATCGCCAACAAATCTCCATTTAAAGCCAAAATCCCAATTTCTTTTGAAGCTGCGGGTTGAAGTGATGCTGAAAATATGTTTGTTATCCCATGCGCTGGGAACATATTTCCCTGAAATATCTTTAAATTCACTGGTGACAAATGTGTATGACATGATCAGGTTAAAACCATGCAAATCGCGGTGACGGCCAAAAATTTCAAAACCATAAGCCCGGCCTTCTCCGGCGGATGAAAGTTCTTCATCACCAAAAGTGCCAAAATCAGCTCCTTTACTGGCTATTGCAACTGAATCGCTGATGCTGAAAGGATAATTTGCATAATTTTTATAAAATCCTTCAATTGTGAATTTTGAATGGTCATCAGGCCTAAGTTCAATTCCAGCCACCAAATGTTCGGCACGGATAAATTTCAGGTTATTTTCTTTGTTGACCCAAACTCCTGCATTGTTTCTGAAACCAAGAGCTGTATAGGGTGGTTGCTGATAAAAACGGCCTGTGTTGAAATTCAGAAACCATTTTTCTGTCAGTGAATATGCAGCTGAAAAACGTGGTGAAAACTGGTTTAGCGGGTTTGCCATATCATTGGAAAAGTTATTGGCGTCTATTCTGGCTCCCAATGATAAAATCAATCGGCGGTCAAAATATCCCTGGCTTACTTGCCCGAATACTCCGCCTTTTATCATATTAAGTTCAGAAGAATAATTAATGGTAAAAGGTGTCATCCCGATGATTGTTTTATTAAAAGTCTGGTTGGTATATTGAGCATATTCGAGGTTAGCACCAAAATTTGTTTTTATGCCATTTCCAATCCTACTGGTGCGTTCGAAGCGAATTTTATTTTCGGCTTCTGTAGAAGAATAATCAAAAATTTTCAGTGAATCATCCTCAATATTATTCCTGAATTTATATGAAATATTGTTTAGAAAATTCCGGCTGATAACGAAGGTGTCATAGCTTTTATCGCGAAAATGTTTATAAACTGCACCTATTGTATAATTCCACTGTTCGTTTACAGGAAGATAACTCAGGATGTAACGCTGGTATTCCGTTTCATTGGCTGCTGTGTTCAGTGCAAATTGGTCAATGGCACCCAGGCCGATAAATGTAATTTCATTTTTTGCATTAATCCTTGTTTTACTTTTAAACTGAAAATCGTTGTATGTTGGCAAAAATGGCAATCCTATTGCACTAAATAAAAATTGAAGATATGATCTCCTTGCTGAAGCAATCAGAGAAGTTTTCTCACCCAAAGGGCCGTCGACAGTCAGAGCCAGGTCTGAAGCGCCAAATGCTCCTTTATATTTTATTTTTTCCTTATTTCCATCTACCTGACTGAAATCAAGAACCGAACTCAATGTGTTTCCCCTGTTTGCAGGAAAAGCGCCGGAATAAAAATCAACCTGGCGGATAAAGTCCACGTTAATAATGCCAACCGGACCACCAGATGCGCCTTGTGTAGCAAAATGGTTCAAATTCGGGATTTCAACACCGTCAAGATAGAAACGGTTCTCGCTTGAACCTCCGCCTCTCACAATCACATCGTTTCTGAAAGAAACAGAAGAACTTACACCGGGGAAGGACTGAATTACTTTTGAAATATCGCGGTTCCCTCCCGGATTTTTCTCAATTTCCGAAATGCCAATACTTCTCAAAGAAACAGGGCTTTCTTCTTTCATTCTGAAAAGGGACGCTATCACTTTGACTTCTTCAATTTTCTGAACCGATTCCTCCATGCCAATTTCAATGTATGCTTTTTTTGCATTGGTAATCATGATTTCGTCACTGATCTTTGTTTCATAACCAATGCTGGACACTGCCATTTTTACAAAACCCGGTTCCAACCCGAAAAATGTAAATTTCCCATCAATATCTGTGATAGACCCAATGTTGGTACCCCAAATAACTACATTGGCAAAAGAAAGCGGTTCATTGCTTATCGTATTGTAAACCCTCCCTTCCAAAGTTGCTGATTGAGCCGAAGAAAATAAAGCAGTGAACATAAATGCTATCATGATAAACCACTGTTTACTATTTTTTTCCATCTTTACATTCTTAATTCGCTTTATCATAACTGTAAATTATACTTTAATTTTGTTTTTTTAAACAAGCAATAGATAAAATAGTTCAAACTTTGTTTAATTTTTTTATTTTTAAATTCAACAAAAAAAGATATGTTCAAGATAAAATTTAAAATAATAGTATTTCTGTTTGCCATTTTAATTTTCAAATCAGGTTTTTCGCTTACACTTTCTGATTCTTCTTTTATAAGCATTTTAACCTGTTCCCCGGGCAGCGAATTATACTCAGTTTTCGGACATACAGCTATTCGTGTTAATGATCCTGTATTGGGGATTGACATTGTTTTTAATTACGGAACATTTGATTTTAACACGCCTAATTTTTACGCAAAATTTGTAAAAGGAAAACTGAATTATAAGTTATCACTCTCAAAATATGAGTATTTTATTTTTGAATATGAAGCTGAGGAGAGATCAGTTTTTGAACAAAAACTAAATTTTAACAAAACCGAAAAACAAAAATTGTATGAACTTTTGGTTGAGAATTACAAACCTGAAAATCGATATTATTTATATGATTTTTTCTACGATAATTGTTCGTCAAGAATTCGAGATATTGTTGAGAATGCAACTGTAGCAAAACTTAACTACAATTACTTGCCAAAAAAAGAGAATGCTAATTACCGGAATTTATTATATCCATATATTCATCCAAAGAGTTGGTTGGACCTTGGTATTAACCTGGCACTTGGATTAAGGGCTGATAAGAATATTTCTGTCAGGGATTATATGTTTCTGCCTGATTATATACTTTCAATCTATGATTCATCAACTATTAATGATGGAATTATTGAAAGCAGACTTACGCAACCAATAGAAGTAAAATTTCTGGCTGTTGAAAAACCGGTTGAAGAATGGTTTATTTTAAAAGCGCCGGTAATATTATGGATTTTGTTTTTGATCACAGTTCTCTTTACCATATTTGCTTTTTTAAAAAACAAAAATTTCAGGTTTATTGATTATTTCCTGTTTTCAGTGACAGGTCTGTTAGGTGTTTTATTGACATTTTTATGGTTTTTTACTGACCATAAACCAATGGAGTATAATCTTAACACTTTATGGGCTTTCCCTTTAAATCTTATGATGCTTTTTTACTTACATAAACCTGGCGTGAAATTCTTTCAGGTATATATGCTCTTCACATTGCTTCTAAATACAATTATATTATTAAGCTGGCCTGTTTTTCCACAGCATTATCATTATGCTGTTTTTCCGCTTGTATTAAGTATTTTTATACGAGTCGGAATGTATGTTCATAAGGGTAAATTATATAAGAATTTATTTTCATAACCTATATGTTTTCTACTACCAGGTTGAGAATTAACAATTTATTTTAACAGAATTTCTGATATTTAGTACTTTCGGCATTTGTAAATGTTTTGTGTTATGGAGTGGTATATCATTGCCATTTTAATACTTGC
>JAZDJM010000362.1:0-7961 GCA_043804305.1 Bacteroidota bacterium | reverse complement strand
GGCAATAATTTGAGGAATTTTTGAAATCAATCCCAAATTTAACAAATCTTCAAAGCCTTTATAGATCCCCGACAAAATTACACCATCGCCAACAGGAACAAATACTTTGTCGGGCATGGCCTTCATTTGTTCGTACAATTCGAAAGAAACCGTTTTTTTTCCTTCAATAGTAAGCGGATTAAACGCAGTGTTTCTGTTGTACAATCCATACTTTTCGGTAAGTTTTAAACTTAATTCATAGGCATCGTCATAATTGCCTCTAACCGGAATAAGCTTTGCTCCATACATTAAAACCTGAGTAAGCTTTGCTTTTGGTGCATTTTCAGGGACTAATAGGATTGCCTTTTGTTTTTGTGAAGCGCAAATACCTGCCAATGATGAACCTGCATTTCCGGTAGATGCAGCAATAAGAATATCTATTCCCTTTTCTTTTGCAAAAGCAGAAACAAGGGCCGAGGCTCTATCTTTAAAAGAAAATGTCGGGTTTCCTGATTCCACTTTTAAATGAAGTGTAAAAGATTGCTTATCATCTATTTCTTCCTCAAAAGTATATAATGGAGTTTTCCCTACCAATAATGGCGGATAGGAGTCGATATTATCAATCGGAAGTAAATCAATATAGTCTGATTCTATCAGATAATCCGGATTTACGGCAAGTTTCTTTTTGATTTCAGTGTATGGATAAATTATTTTCAATACACCTTTTAAAGCTTTATCTGCTTTATTTTCTTTGGCACAATCCGGACAAATGTATAAGATTGCATCAGTGTTGATGCGCTTTTGACAATTAACGCAAACGTAAGTAAATTCTTTTGACATAGCCACGAAGGTATTAATTTTTGCTTAAATTCGCCGCAATTTAAAACCATAATTATCTACATATTATATTATCGCAAATGAATAATTTCTTTTACAGATACCGTGGGGTAATTTACGCGAGTATTACAGCCCTTTTTTGGGGATTTTTATCCATAGCTCTAAAAGTCGCGCTAAGTTATATGCCTTCATTCAATATTGTTTGGTTCCGATTTATTTTGGCTTTTACATTAATGTTTATCTATATCGCAATAACTCAACCCAAAAAATTAACTATTCTTAAAAAACCACCAATTTTGGCAATTTTAGCGGCTGTTGGTTTAAGTTTCAATTATATTGCTTACATCAAAGGACTTAATCTTACATCACCAAATACGGCTCAAATTATCATTCAAATTGGTCCGATTCTTCTGGGAATTATTGGATTTATAATTTATAAAGAACGCATTAACAAATTTCAAATGCTTGGATTTGCATTTGCAGCCGGAGGTTTGGCATTGTTTTATTTCAATCAAATTGAAGGTTTAATTGAAGATAATATTAATATTTTTAATCAGGGTTTTATACTGTTAGTTTTTGCTGCCTTGGGATGGGTGCTCTATGCCGCATTGCAAAAGCATTTATTAAAATCTTTTGAAGGACATTTGTTGAATCTGGTAATCTTTGCTGTTCCATCAATTCTATTTTTGCCTTTCGTTGATTTTTCGCTTTTTGTAAAAATGGAAACCTGGCAATGGGCAATAATGATATTTTTGGGACTTAATACGATTATTGCTTATGGATTCCTTGTGCTTGCATTTAAATATACTCAAGTGAATAAGGTAAGCGTTATACTTAGTGTAAATCCAATTATTACTTTTCTGGCAATGACTCTTTTATTTTATATGGAAGTTAGCTGGATTGAAACTTCACTCATGGGATTTAAAGCAATTGCCGGCGGTTTATTGGTTATTTTAGGAGCCATCTTTGTAATTTATTTCAGAAAAAATTAATTCTTTTGAGTTTTTTTATTTGGAGTTTGGAATAATTCTGTAATTTAGATAAAAATTAAGATTTATATTCTCTGTTTCCGAACAGTGAATGCTTAAAGTTTAACCACAATTTATGTTACGGAATCCGAACCAATGTTTAATTTATTATCTTTATTCTTCTCTAAAGGAATTAAATTTACCTTGGTTATTAAGACTTAACGAATAAAAATATTAATTATGCTGACTTTAAAAATCATTTTCTGGGTCTTTTTCTTTATTATTTTCTATACGTATATTGGTTATGGTATTGTATTGTACGTTTTGGTACTTATAAAACGTTTAATTAAAAAGCCAAATACAGCTATCGTTGAAAATTACGAACCTGAAGTTACCCTTTTTGTTGCTGCTTATAATGAAAAGGATTATGTGGACGAAAAAGTAAAAAATTCATTTTCAATGGATTATCCACAAGAGAAAATTAAACAGGTATGGGTTACTGATGGCTCAAATGACGGAACACCTGATTTATTAAGAAAATATACTGATAAAGGTATAGAAGTATATCATGAAGATGCACGTGGAGGTAAAATCGGCGCAATGAACCGAGGAATGGCTTTTGTTAAATCGCCCATTGTTATTTTTTCTGACGGAAATACTTCACTAGGGGTTGAATCCATCAGAAGAATTGTTAACCTATTTGCAGATCCTAAAGTGGGCTGTGTTTCCGGCGAGAAAAGAATAATTCAAAAAGACAAAGATGCTGCAGCAGCAACTGAAGGCATTTATTGGAAATACGAATCAAAACTTAAAAAATGGGATGCTGAACTTTATTCAGTCGTTGGTGCCGCCGGCGAATTATTTGCTATACGGACCGAATTGTTTCAGCACGTTGAAAAAGATACCTTACTCGACGATATGATAATCTCGCTTCGCGTGGCTATGAAAGGCTATACCATTCAATACGACCCTGAAGCCTATGCCATCGAAACTGCTTCGGCCAATGTTAAGGAAGAACTCAAAAGGAAAGTGCGAATTTCAGCAGGTGGTTTTCAATCCATAGTGAGATTATTGGCACTTTTTAATATTTTTAAATACGGATGGCTCTCTTTTCAGTTTGTTTCGCACCGCGTTTTAAGATGGACACTTGCTCCTCTTGGACTGGCAGTTATCCTGTTATTGAATATTCTAATTACTGCGAATGAAGGATTCTTCAATTTTAGTAATTTATTTACTTATTTAATCTGGGCTCAACTTCTTTTCTATATTGCCGCACTTCTCGGTTGGTTTCTGGAAAACAGGCAAATCAAAATAAAAATACTATTTGTTCCTTATTATTTCTTTATCATGAACCTATCGGTTTATATGGGATTTAACAGATTTCTTAAAGGGAACCAATCGGTAAAATGGGAACGCGCAAAAAGAGGGAGTTGAAATGAATGGATTAAAACATAAAATAAAAAGAATAATTCCCTTTTGGCTGGGGAAAAAAATTAGAGGCACCTATCAAAAAGGATTAGGCGTTTTATACAAAGGAAAAACCTATTATTGTCCTTACTGTAAACACAGTTTCAGAAAAATGCTGAGTGATGGTGAAAAATTGCATGTCATTGAAAAGTTTCAGATAATCGGAAGCGGCTATCGCGAAAACTGCACTTGTCCGCGATGCTATTCAAAAGATAGAGACCGGCTTATCTATCTGTATTTCGAAAAAAACACCAGTCTTTTTACCGAACAGCATAAAGTATTGCATATTGCACCCGAAGCCTGGCTAAAAGAACTTTTTCAGTCTTTGCCCAATATTCATTATACCAATGGCGTAAAAGAGCCTGAAAATATGGGCTATTATTACGACCGGAGAACCCGTGATCTGGATATAACCGACTTGGAAATGAAAGACAATTTCTACGATGTAATCGTTTGTAATCATGTACTCGAACATATTCCGGACGATATAAAAGCCATGAAAGAGATTTATCGTGTACTAAAACCCGGAGCCAAGGCTGTTTTGCAGGTTCCTTATTCATTAATTTTGGAAAGTACCTATGAAGATGAATCGATAACAAAACCTGAACAACGCAGCAAATTTTTCGGGCAATTTGATCATGTAAGAATATATGCCAAAGATTATGTAAAAAGACTCGAATCCGTTGGTTTTAAAGTAGAACTGTTCAACCCGATTAAGGAAGAATGGGGCAGCAAATATATCAACAGATATGCTTTAAATCCGAAGGAAGATTTATTTGTAGCTCATAAACCACACGAATTGTAATGCATTTTAACCTCCTAACTTTTTTTTCTGATTCGAAAAGCCTATTGCTTTGTTTGAGCGCAGTAGTCGTATTTTTGTTAATTTTTCTCTACTTAAAAGTTCAAAATAAGAATAAAATTCTTTTGAGACAGATTTTAGAAGTTGAAACCGAGAATAACGAGTTAAGCGGAAAAATTAAGAGTTCCGGCAATTCTGAAAATAATGAAAAAGCTAATGCTTTTGCCAAGAAACTGGATAAAAGCAAAGCAAATGAACTTGAATTAAAGATTGCGCTGAAAAAAACCGAAGAAACTAATTTTTTAACCAATATCTTTCTTGCAAACTTAACTCACGAAATCCGGACACTTTTAAACAGTATTATTGAATATACCACGATTCTTGGCAATGAATCAATAGTTCAGAACAGGCCCGAACTTTTCTCTTTTACAAATGAAATGAAGGAGAATAGCAGTCATTTGCTTGGTTCGATGGAAAACATTAACGATCTAAGCCGGATTGAAGCCAATGATTATGAAGTAAATATAAGTGATTTTGACTTATCAAAATCGATAGATAATTGCCTGATTAAATCTAAAAAAGCAGCCGAAGCCAAAGAAATACAGTTCCTTAATTCGGCTCAAGCTAATTTAATTGCCATAGGCGATAAAAGGGCATTTGAGAAATCACTTCATTTAATTCTTGCAAATGCAATAAAATATACAAATCAAGGAAATATAAGCATTGATACTGAAAAAGATGAACCGCAAAAAATCATTATACTTAAAGTATCAGACAATGGTTTTGGGATAGACAAAAGCTTCTTGCCTCATATTTTTGAAGTGTACCGGCAAGAAAGTACAGGCTACAATAAGTTGCATAAAGGCATTGGTTTGGGACTTCCATTGGCTCAAAAACTAATGAATTTATCAAAAGGCAGTATTCAGATAGAATCTGAAATCGGAAGAGGATCAACAGTTTATTTCAAAGTTCCGCTTGGTTTAAGTGAAAATATCTCTGACATTTCCGGATCTGTGCCTGTTATAAAAAGTGAAACTCAAATAAAGAAAAAATGGTCGGTTTTTATTGTAGAAGACGACAAAATGAACCGTTTGGTTTTTGAAAAAATACTGGAACAAAATGCAATATTAAAAATGGCGGTCGATGGTACGGATGCATTCAAGCAATTGGAAAAAGCCATTGATTCAGAATATCATTTTGATATTATTCTACTGGATATTAATTTGCCTCCACCCTGGGATGGAATTCAACTCTTGAAACTATTCAGGGAAAAATGGCCTAAACTAAATAATATTCCCATTGTTGCCCAAACTGCCTATGCCATGAGTGGCGATAAAGAGCGTTTTTTAGAAATTGGTTTTGATGATTATATATCAAAACCCATTGATAAAAGAGAACTTTTTACGATAATTGAAAATAATATTCGTAAATTTAGTGCCTATTAATCTTGTATTAATCCATGACTGAAAAGCCAAACGATATTCAAAAAGAATTAGAAAAATTAAGGGAAAAGTATGACCTTTTATTACAGGAGGAGCATGATTTACAAAGTTCTCAGGCTATATTTCTAAGAAACCTGAGCCAAAATATCAGAATCCCAATGAATGGTGTAATGGGTATGATTGAGATTTTGAAGCAGACAAAATTAAACTCCGATCAAACCGATTATCTCAATCTTATTTCTAATTACAGCGATAATCTGCTGTTTATCATAAATGATATTTTGGATTATTCCAATTTGATGAATAATTCCCTTCGCCTTGAAAATGAGTATTTTGAAATTCGCAATTTGTTGGACGATATCAAAGAAATGCTTCAATACAAGGTAAAAGGCAAAGGATTGGAATTGAATTTTGATGTAGGCAACGATATTCCTGAATTCCTGTATGCCGACAAACACCGGCTTAAGCAAGTATTAATCAATCTGCTCAACAATTCCATCAGGCATACACGCGAAGGAAATATTAAATTATCTATTGAATTACTCAAACTCGAAAAACAAAAAGCCACCCTGAAATTTACAATCAGCGATACCGGATTTGGCATTGAAGATGCACTTCAACGGACACTGAAAAAAGAACTGAATTCAGATGGTTTAACAACAAAACTTTCTTTAAATGGCGTAGGTTTAGGATTAGCCATTACGCAATCCTTATTAAAATTAATGCAATCGAACTTAATGTTCGAATCCAAAGTAAACAAGGGATCTGAATTCTGGTTTACAGTTTCCATTTCCGTTCGCCATGCAAATCGTTCTGGTGTTTTTAATGAGAATAATCCCGGCCAGCGCACCTTAAAAGTGCTATTGGTTGAGGATAATATGCTTAATCAAAAATTTGCTAAAGTAACCCTAACCCGTCAGGGTCATTTTCTTGAAATAGCGGAAAACGGTAAAATTGCCATCGAAAAATTTAAATCCGAACCTTACGATTTAATCCTGATGGATATTCAAATGCCTATTATGAATGGCCTCGATGCAGCGAGAGAAATTCGCCGGTACGAGTCGGAAAAAGGATTGGAACCGATTAAGATAATTGCAGTGACTGCCTTTGCATTGGATAATAAGCGCGAAGAATGTCTTGAAGCCGGAATGGATAATTTCCTGGCCAAACCTTTTAAACCCAATCAATTGATTAAAATGATTGATGAAATTAAATTCGGCTGATTTTTTCCTGAAATGGAACTTAATGAATTGATTAAACCAAATCGCTTAACTGATTAAGTTTCAGATTTAAATTTTCAGTGTTCAGCACAAATTGCATGCTAGTTCTACTATGCAACTCCAACAAGACTTCCTTTTTTTCAAAGAGATTGGTAATTTCAGCATTGCCTGAATGCCTTACACTCAATAAGCTTAGATTACGGTTGTATTTCACTTTATAAATAGGCTTAAGATTAAGAATCAGCTCTTCCAATTGCAAGGGATTTTCATCAGCAACAATTGAAAAATTAAGTGCCGAATTCTGAATTAACCGAATGTGAAACAGATGTTTAGAAAACAAATTCAAAATTTCGGTCAATTTAATGGCATCTATAAAACTAAAATCACGTGTAGAAATGGAAAATAATATTTGATTGTCTTTTATAATGAATGAAGGTATATCTCCATCTGTAATCGAATTATTGTCGATTAAACTATATTTTTCAGGTTCGATAAATGAACGTACAAACAAAGGAATCTGCTTTATTTTAAGCGGTTGCAGCGTTCGTGGATGAATAACACTTGCTCCGTAAAAAGCCAGTTCAACGGCTTCATGGTAAGAAATATGCTCTAAATTCCGTGCTTTTGGAAGAAGCAAAGGATTTGCATTTAGAATTCCGGGCACATCTTTCCAAACAGTAGCACTTTCTGCATCCAAACAATTAGCAAAAATAGCTGCCGAATAATCTGAACCTTCTCTTCCAATGGTGGTGCGAATTCCATCAGAAGTGCCTCCAATAAATCCCTGAGTTATAATTATATTGCATTCTGAAAACAAGGGTTTTAAATTATTTTCAATGCTGTTTGCAGTTCTTTCCCAATCCACTCCGGCATCCCGGTATTTAGAATCGGTAATGAGTAAAGCAGAGGCGTCAATCCATTTGTTTTCAATATTTTGCTTCTTTAAAAAAGCGGAAAAAATACTGCTTGAAATGATTTCCCCATAACCCACTATTTGGTCGTAGGAAAAGTCATAAGCTTCTCTATCAAGTGTAGCAAGTTTATCAGCTAACTGTCCAAAATAGTTATCAATAATATTAAAAATTGAATCCTGCTCATTAAAAATTCCTTTCATCAAATCAATATGATAATTCTTTATAAAATTGAATTGATCTTCCTTATTGACCGTGCTCTTCATAAAAAGTTTCAAAAGAGTTTCAAATGCATTGGTCATTTTACCCATTGCAGAAACAACAATCAAAAGTTT
>JAZDJM010000361.1:0-2392 GCA_043804305.1 Bacteroidota bacterium | reverse complement strand
GGCAAAGCTGCTTATACGGTAGAAGCTGACATGTTTCAAAAGGAAGTAAATTTTAAAGCTTTAATGGTAATGGTTAAAGGCGAAGGAGATGATGTTTGGGTGTTATCATTTAATACTACCAAAAGCGCCTGGGCCGGGTATGAACAACCGCTACGCGATGTCGTTAATAGTTTTAGCCTGAAAAAATAATGTATAAAAAAAAGGAAAGGAGGCTCGTAAGAGTCTCCTTTATAGGAATGGGATGGCGATAAAGCGATCCTCTCCATCTTCAGTTGGTCCAATTCCCGGAAAAATAATTGTATGGTTCCGGCAAGGACTGAAGATATGGAGAGGAATCGAGAATTCTTTATGAGAAAGATAAAGGAAAAAATAAGTGAATTGAATTCTCGATTTAGTCTAGTACGCTCCGCTACCCAGTTTCTTATTGTAAAGAACTTTTGAAATGGCATTTTTGCCAGCTCAGGAAAGAATTATTTCTCATCCCTTCCAGCTATATTATAACAGATTTATTTAGTTTTGTCAATATTGCTGTCCCCTCCCCAAAACGGTTTTTTGCTTGCCCTGAATTTATTGAAGGGGTAGAATATATTTATGGAAAATAAAAAATCGGTTGAGGCGGCGGAGCCTCATTCTAAATTTATCCGCTCATTTTTTTTCTGGTCGGGCATAGTTGCCACGATAGCTTATAGAATAATTTTTATATTAAATATTTACGGCCAGTATTGGGTTAGTGTCACCTGGTACATTGGAACCGCCGGTTTTGTGCTTTATTTTTGGCACCGGTTTGATATTTCCGAAAAGAAAGTTAAATTGATAAAATATCATAATTTAGTTGAAACACTTGAAAAAGATAAAGATATTGACGCAGATAAGAAAAAGGCGCTTTTGTATCTGGTTGAAACAAATTTAACTTCAAAAGAAAGATGGAACTCGGCATTTATTTTCGTCGCTTCTCTGTTGGCCTTAATCGCAAGCGCTGTTATGGATATTTACAATTTTATTAAATAGTTGAATTCCCCGCGACGAATCCGGTGGTCCAGCAAAGCTGAAGACTGTATCCTCCCGATGGCCTGTCAATATTTAATATATCACCGACAAGATAAAGGTTTGGAAATAGGCGGGAACGCATTGTTTTAAAATCCACTTCATTAAGAGCCACTCCCCCGCTTGTAATAATTGCTTTATCGGCGCCAAGAAGTTTGTCCACTTTCATAGGGATATTTTTTAGTAAATTAACAAGCTTCAAGCGCTCTTCCCGCGTAATGCTATTACATCGAGTTTCCTTATTGATGCCGGAAAGTTCTACGACAACAGAAGCTATCGCCGACGGAATAAGACTAGAAAGAACATTTTGAAATTGTTTCTTGTCATATTTTTTAAATAGTTCTTGAAGTTTAGAATTAAGCATCCCATAGTCTTGCGCGGGCAACAAATCTAGAAAAAGAACGACATCGCCGTATTTCAATAATTCACCGATATCTTTACTCATATTGAGTATTGTCGGACCGCTGACGCCCGTATGAGTAAAAAGGATTTTTCCTTTTACAGCGCTCTGTTTCTTGCTGTTTTGAAATATTGTAATTTTGATGTTCGTCAGGCTCACTCCCGCGAGTTTTTTGACCCATGCATCTTTTGCTATTATTGGCACAAGTGACGGAATAGGTTTTATAATCGTGTGCCCGATCTTTTTAAGCCACAAATAGCCATCGCCCGTAGAACCGGTTTCCGGATGCGACATTCCGCCTGCCGCGATAATGATGGAACAACCTCGTATCAATTTTTTATTCTTTAATTTTACTCCGATAAGCGCATTTCTTTCACGCGCTATTTCAACTACCGGAGAATTGGAAAGTACTGTGATATTACGATTTTGAACGTATTCCATGAGGACGTTTAGTACTGATTGCGCTGAGTTTGAAACCGGAAATACGCGTAATTCTTCTTCCACTTTTGTTTCCATGCCTCTCGCGTGAAAAAAGTTTAACGTTTCCTTTACGCCCCATTGTGAAAACGTAGAAAAAAGAAATTTTCCGCTATTTTTAAATTTTCTAAGAAATTTGCGGTTATCAAGTTCAAAATTCGTAACATTGCATCTGCCTCCGCCGGTAAGAAGAAGTTTTTTACCGAGCGTTTCATTTTTCTCAACAATGAGAACTTTTGCTCCTTTTTGCGCGGCTGTTCCGGCCGCCATCATGCCTGATGGTCCACCGCCGACTACAATTACGTCCCATAAGGTGTGGTCATTCATTATTGGGTGATTTTATTGCTTCGCTTTTAAGTCTTCAATTTCTCTTACGATTTTTTGGAGATTTTCTTCTATTTTATTTAACGCTGTTGTTGTTATGGAATCGTGTTTTTCAACTTCCGCGGTGTCTTCTTGAATTTCATCAAT
>JAZDJM010000360.1:0-4525 GCA_043804305.1 Bacteroidota bacterium | reverse complement strand
AAAAATATCCGGCAAATTTGGTTACAGCTGCAATACTTACCGAAAAATCTATGGCAGTAAATAAGTTTGAGAATATCGATATCTGGCTGAAAATTGCGCAGCAAACTGGGTTTACAATTAAACTTGAACAAGATTTATCTAAAGCAATTATGCCCAATCTTAAGAGGTTGCAGTTTTTAGCAAGAGGATATTTTAAGTATCCCTTTTTATCAAGAATTTTCCTTCGAATTCTTCCGCTAAATATGGTTATGAACTCAATTGCTGGTCTTTTGATGCCTTTTACTTTGCAAAATAAAGCTCATGTGTATTATAAAATTATTCTGGAAAAATAGATTAAATCTTTAAATAAACCTCAATAGATTAGCTTCATACTTTAATTTCATTTCATTATATTTGTAAATATGAATGAGGCCTATCAATATTTTTCACCATAAACAAAAGGTATCATTTTAGAGTAAATTAATGAACCCTTTGTTTGACAAACATAAATGAAAATGAAAAAAATAGTTGTTTTGAGCGGTGCAGGTATAAGTGCAGAAAGTGGAATCTCAACCTTTCGTGATGCTGATGGTCTTTGGGAAAATCATCGAATTGAGGATGTAGCAAGCCCAATCGGATGGAGAAATAATATGGATTTAGTATTGGAGTTTTATAACCTTCGCCGCAAACAGCTTTTTGAAGTTGAGCCCAATGAAGGCCATAAAGCCCTGGTTGAGCTTGAAAAATATTTCGATGTTCAAATTATTACCCAAAATATTGACGACCTGCACGAAAGAGCCGGCTCTTCAAAAGTATTGCATTTGCATGGTGAACTAAAAAAAGTAAGAAGTACTGTTGACGAAAGACTTATTTATGAACTTAAACATTGGGAATTAAATAAAGGAGATCTCTGCGAAAAAGGTTCTCAATTGCGCCCGCATATTGTATGGTTTGGCGAAGCTGTTCCTAATATTAATAAAGGGGCTCAAATTGTGCAACAAGCAGATATACTGATTGTTGTTGGGACTTCTTTGGCGGTTTATCCGGCTGCCGGACTCATAGATTACACTTCTTCAGGAACACCAATTTATTATGTCGATCCAAATGCCGAGCGTCAAGCTTATCGGTCGAAACTCCATATTATTGCTGAAAAAGCAGGATCTGCATTGCCAAAACTTGTTGAAAAACTTAAGCTTGAATTTTCCTGATGCTTATAAAGCGATTTAAAATCTTAGGAAGGTTGAATGCCAAATTACCAGCATAAACTTTCATGCTATAGGAATATATTTTGAGGAGAGTAGCACAAAAGGAAATGAATAAAAAATTTAAACAAAAGTCTTGCTTTTGAATTTCCACGATACCAATTTATTAACAAATATTTATACTCGTGAATAAAATCGCTGATTATATAAAATCAAACGGCAAAAGTATTAAGGGTAATGCCTTTTTTGATTTTGGCATGCTATTCAGACGATTATTCTATTTTTGACTAAATCCAAAATTGAAAACCCCCTGATTCTTGATTTCAGGATTTTTTCCCTACTTTTGCATTACTTATTTAGAATGATTTTAAATGACCAAAAAGAACACAACATTCACAAGCGATTATAAATCAGAAGTTTTAAGCGATTATTACCTAGCCAATTTAAGCCGGCAATTGAGTTTGCTAGGCCGTCGTGAAGTATTAACCGGTAAAGCCAAATTCGGAATTTTTGGGGATGGAAAAGAAATCCCACAACTGGCAATGGCCAAGGTTTTTCAAAAGGGTGATTGGCGCTCAGGTTATTATCGCGATCAAACCTTTATGCTTGCAGCCGGATTGATGGAACCAGAAGAGTTTTTTGCCCAGCTCTATGGCGACACCAATCCAAATAGTTCTCCGGGTACCGGTGGGCGGCTAATGAATAATCATTTTGCAACACGAAGCCTTGTCGAAAACGGCAATTGGAAAAACCTGATGGAACAAAAAAATTCCAGTGCAGATATTTCTCCCACTGCAGGACAAATGCCACGTTTGTTGGGTTTGGCTCTGGCTTCAAAATTATACAAAGCCAATAAGGAATTATACACATTCAGCAATTTTTCAAATTTGGGAAATGAGGTTGCTTTTGGAACCATTGGAGATTCATCCACTTCAGAAGGGCATTTTTGGGAAACCATTAATGCGGCCGGAGTGATGCAGGTGCCAATGGCTATTTCAGTCTGGGACGATGGATGGGGAATTTCTGTTCCGAATAAATATCAAACGACTAAACAAAATATTTCTGAAGTATTAAGCGGTTTTGAAAATAGTGAATCTGGCAAAGGATTTAAAATTTTGAAGGCAAAGGCCTGGGATTATGAAACATTAGTCACCGTATATCAGGAAGGTATTGAGCATTGCCGAAAAGAACACAATCCGGTTTTATTTCACATAACCGAAGTTACTCAACCTCAGGGACATTCAACTTCGGGCTCCCACGAAAGATACAAATCGGAAGATCGACTTCAGTGGGAATATGATTTTGATGGAATAAAAAGGATGCAAAGCTGGATTCTGGAGCAAAAAATTGCCTCAAAAGAAGAATTGGAAGCTGTTGAATCAAAAGCAATTAAAAGAGCCAAAGACGCAAAAAAATCAGCATGGAAAGCTTTTCTTGATCCGATTAAAGCTGAACGCTATGAATTGTTGCACGTGGCCAATATTGCAAGTTGTCATTGCAGTAAAACACCTCATATCGAAAAAATAAAAAATGATTTAGCCGTTATTGGCGAACCTTTGCGGAAAGATATTATTTCTTCTGCAAGAAAAATTCTAAGATTGGTATGTGATAAATGCAGCGATCCCAATCATTCGTTAAAATCAAATGTAAAAGTTTGGCTCCAAAAACAGATGGCAGAAAATGAACATCGCTACAACTCATTTCTTTACAGTCATACAAAATTAGCCGCGCAAAGGGTTGCAGAAATTCCTGCCCAATATTCAGATCAATCACGGTTTGTTCCTGGCCGTGAAATTTTGCGCGACAATTGGGATTACATCTATCAAAATAATCCATTGGTAGTCGCTTTTGGTGAGGATGTCGGCAAAATTGGAGGAGTTAATCAAACTTACGAAGGCCTGCAAGAGAAATATGGAGAAAATCGAATTTTTGATACCGGAATCCGTGAGGCTACCATTATCGGCCAAGGATTAGGAATGGCATTGCGCGGTTTGCGACCGGTTGCTGAAATCCAGTATTTCGATTATCTGCTTTATGGACTGCAAGTTATGAGTGACGATATTGCTACGACTTTGTACCGCACAAATGGCGGACAAAAAGCGCCTATCATCATCAGTACCCGGGGCCATCGTTTGGAAGGGATTTGGCATTCGGGCTCGCCTTTGAGTATGGTTATTAATTCAATACGGGGAATGCATGTTTGTGTACCACGTAATATGACACAGGCTGCCGGCTTTTACAATACGCTGTTGCTTTCTGATGAACCGGCATTAGTCATAGAGCCTTTAAATGCTTATCGCCTTAAAGAACGTATGCCTGATAATTTAGGCCAGTTTCGGGTTCCTCTGGGAAAACCTGAAATTTTAAAAGCCGGAAAAGATATCAGTGTGGTAACTTATGGTTCATGCGTTCGCATAGCACAAGATGCAGTTGAGCAACTTTCGGCTTATGGAATTGATGTTGAACTAATTGACGTGCAAACTTTACTGCCGTTTGATACCCATGGAGTTATTGGCCGTTCATTAAATAAAACCAATAAAGTATTGTTTTTTGACGAAGATGTTCCTGGAGGGGCAACGGCATTTATGATGCAAAAAGTTTTGGAAGAGCAAAGAGGTTATTTTTCTTTAGATGCTGAACCTAAAACACTTACTGCTAAAGATCATCGGGCAGCTTATGGTTCGGATGGCGATTATTTTTCAAATCCCAATGCCGAAGATGTGTTTGAAGCAGTTTACAATATTATGCATGAATTAAACCCTGTTCGGTTTCCAAAGATTTTCTAAGAAACAATTCAAGGAATTCCAATACCTTTGCGATTGTGTGCCAATGGTAGAAATTAATTGCCAATATGTTAAATGTTTATTCATACACCTTAGTCAGCCCTGAAATTTTTGATGATTTTTATGAAAGAATAAAATCAAAATTGCCTCATTCTACAATTTCTAAGATTGAGAAATTTAAATTTTCAAGTGATAAACAAAGAAGCTTAATCGGCGATTTAATCGTTCGAAGGTTTTATGCCAGAGAATTGAAAATTAATCCATTTCAACTTGATTTTGAATATAATGAGCACGAAAAACCTTCCCTGAAGAATTACCCAAAAGCAAACTTTAACATTTCTCATTCGGGCAATTATGTTGTTGTGGCGTTTTCTGACTGTCCGGTTGGAATTGATATTGAAAAAAACAAAGGCAATCGCTTAGCTGTTGCAAAGCGTTTTTTTACACAGGAGGAACAAAACGATTTATTTTCGAAAGCCACAATCGAGGAACAAATCAGGTATTTTTATCAGCTTTGGACATTAAAGGAAAGCTATATGAAAGCAATAGGAAAAGGCATCA
>JAZDJM010000359.1:0-3998 GCA_043804305.1 Bacteroidota bacterium | reverse complement strand
GCATTTTTACCAAATTTTGGATTTGGCATATTTGTGCATTCCAGAAATTTTTATTTCGGGTTTTCAATGCCCGATTTAATTCAGCATGATTATTTGAATAATACCATTTTTTCATCATCTGATTTAACCTTGGATTCAAAGAAGTATTATTTGCTTGGCGGCTTATCGTATGCTATTACGGATAGGTTGTTGTTTAAACCTTCCGGCTTTATTGGTTTAAGTAAGGCAACAGAAAATCAGGGAGGAGTTGATGTAGAAGGCGATCTTACCGCTTTATTTATTGCCGACAATAAATTTGCAGGTGGAATAATGATACGTTCAAGCGATGCTATTGCTTTTTTAGCAGGCATTATGATAACGAAAGACCTGGAGTTTGGATATTCTTTTGATATGCTACTATCCAATAAAACATTTCGGTATAATGGCGGAAGTCATGAAATTGTTTTAAAATATAACTTTCGTAATAAGTTGAAATACAGACCTGTGGATTTATCTTGTCCTACTTTTCAGTAAATTAACATCAAAGATTTAACTTCAAATGCGATTGAGTTAGTTTTGAATCGGGCTTTATCCATGTTGAAAATGCCAAAAACACAATTACTAATACGGAATAACCAATCAGGGCGCCAAACCATACATCTACAAAAAAATGTTGAAGTAAATAAACTCTGGATAAACTTATCAATACAGCAATAAACAAGAAAAAATAAGCGAAAATGGTGCGTTTGCAAAAAAAAGTCAAAAAAGTGAATATCAAAAATGCGGTCTGAGCATGCCCCGAAGGAAATGAATGCAAAGAGTGAATAACTACTCCGTCAACTTTGTGCAACAACTCACTTTCAGAAATATAAGCAATTGGCCTTAAGACATCTGAAAAAAAACCATTCTTTAAAATCAGTTGCACAATTATAAATTCAATGAAGGCCGAAACGATAAATACAAGGCTTAAGAAATAACTTCTAAAAAGTGAAAACAGCAAGAGAGGAATCAAAAACCAGGCACTTCCCAACAAAGTAATGTACTTAAAAAAAACATCCGGAAATGAATGATGTTTTTGATTCAACCAAATATTCAAAAACTCTTTTTCTTTGAAAAACAAGCTACTGCTGAGTAAGAGAATTATTAGAAAAGAGATGCTGAAATGTTTTATAGGTTTTAGCTTAGGCTGCATTGTTTAAAATTTTAAGGATTGCATACAGTTTTTACAATTTTCCATCCCATTCCTGATAAAATTGCTCCAAAAAACTTTCCATATAGGTATGGCGAATTTCAGCCATTTCCAGTCCTTTCTTTGTATTCATCAAATTTTTCAGCAGCAGAAGTTTATCGTAGAAATGGTTAAGCGTTGGATTGGTGTTGTTCTTATAATCTTCCTTATTGGCATAGTGCACCGGAGGAATATTTGGATTATAGATTTCGCGCTGTTTAAATCCGCCATAGGCAAAAGTTCGGGCAATGCCAATGGCACCAATTGCATCCAGTCGATCGGCATCCTGTACTATCATACCTTCTAAAGTGCTTGGCTTCATTCCTTTACTGAATGATATTTCCTGAATAATTTTTACGACTTCAGTTATAATCGTATCATCAACCTTTAATGAGTATAAAAATTCTTGTGTAATTTTTGGGCCAAGAGTTTCGTTACCATTGTGAAATTTATGATCAGCTATATCGTGGAGCAATGCTGCTAATTCGATAACAAAACTATTTCCGCCTTCAGAATTCTCTATGGTTTTTGCATTTTGGACAACCCGGTGTATATGCCACCAATCGTGGCCACTTCCTTCGCCTTCCAGTTTACTACGTACAAGATCTTCTGTTTTTTGAAGGATTATTTTTTGTTCTTCACTCATGGTAAATTTCTAATGGACAAAAATAAGAATTTAAAATGGTAAGCTTAATTTAATTCATATCAGGAAAAAATAAAAGCGACCCTGAAATTCAGAATCGCTTTTAAAGTTAATTTAATGAATTAAACTATTTAATAATGGTTAATTCGTCGATAATATTTTGAGCACCACCAAGTTTGTCAATAATAAACAAAACGTAGCGAATATCTACGTTAATGGTTTTTTGCAGATTTTTATCAAAAGAAATATCTCCACTCATGGCTTCCCAGTTTCCGTCGAAAGCCAAACCAATTAAATGACCCTGGGCATTCATAATCGGACTGCCTGAATTTCCGCCTGTAATATCATTGTCACTTAAAAAACCGACTGGCATTTCACCTTTTTTATTGGTATAAGGACCAAAATCCTTATTTTGAATAAGTTCTTTTAATTTTGCAGGAACAACAAATTCAGGATTTGTTGGCTCTTCTTTTTCTAAAATACCATCGGTTGTAGTATAAAACTTATAATCTACCGCATCGGCAGCGCGGTAACCGCCAATATTTCCATACGTTAAACGCATGGTGAAATTGGCATCAGGATAATATTTTACATTTGGATCTTTTTCGCGTAAACCGGCAACATATAATCGCTCGGCCTTAGCCAGCATTTCGTTGGCAGGTGCGGTTTTAGGTTGCATTTCGCGATAAGTATCAAAAATTGCATTCCACAATTTAATGGCCGGATCATTATTTATTTTATCCGCTGATGGATTGTCTAATAATGCATTTACTTTTTCGGGGGTTGTAAAACTGGATTTTGCATATACATCGCTTGCCCAACTTGTAAAATTCCCTTCGTATTTTTGGGCGTATTTGGTCAATACCGGAGGAAGCTGATTGGCCGGAACGCCCCAGTAATAAAGCCTCATAGTTTCACCAAACATTTTCTGATCCAAAGGCAGGCTATAGTCTTTAAAATGGCCGGCCATACTTTCTCTCAAACGGGCAATGGTTGCATCAACTTTAGATTGATCAACAGAATCGGCAGATAATAAAGTTCCTAATTGTGAAAAACGTGCGGCGAAAGGCAGTAATTCAGAACCACGGTAAAAAGCTTCGCGGAAATACCAATTGCTGAGATTGTATTCTTTGGTTTGTTCATAAGCCTTTTTAAAATCGGCCAGTACAGTGCCATATTTTGCATTGCGAACAGGATCGGCATCAGCCCATGCCTGAAAATCTGCTTCAATATTGCGTTTTACATCAGCTACTTTATTGGCTTTTAAGGCTTTGGTTTGCCCTTGAAAATATTTCCAATAATTAGCAACGCCTGCAAATTTTGAAGAATATTGTAAACGAACGGTAGGATCAGCATCCATAAATTCGCGCATTACGTCTAATTTTACGGTACGGATTTTAACAATGGTCGGATTACTTTCATTAATTGCCAAATCAATTCCGTAAGAGGTTAAGAAGCGTTGAGTGCTTCCCGGATTTCCCATAATGAATACAAAATCACCCGGTTTAGTATCTTTAATTGAAATTGGAAGATGCCACTTTGATTTCATGGGGATATTTTCTTTGGCATAATTTGCAGGTTTTCCATCAGGAGCTGTATAAACTCTGAAAATAGAAAAATCACCGGTATGGCGAGGCCACATCCAGTTATCGGTATCGGCACCAAATTTTCCAACTGCTTCGGGGGGAGTTCCTACTAAGCGAATATCAGTAAAAACCTCATAAACAACCATATAATATTCGTTTCCGGCAAAGAAGTTGCGAATAAGAACCTGGTAATCATTGCCTTCGGTTTCTTTTTTAATAATTTCTTTTTCGTTTTTAGCTAAAACTTTCCCGCGTTCACTTTCGGTCATTGTATCGCTGATTCCGGCAAGCATCTGAGCAGTTACATCGCTCATATTACGCATAAATTTAACACTTAAACCTTCGATAGGAATTTCTTCTTCTTTATTTTTAGACCAAAAACCGTCGGTTAAATAATCATGTTCAATCGTACTCACTTTTTGAATTGAGCCGTAACCACAATGGTGATTGGTAAAAATTAAACCTTCAGGAGAAACAATTTCACCGGTGCAACCACCACCAAAAATAATTATGGCATCTTTTAAACTAGCCTGGTTTAGACTATAAATATCATCAGCAGAAA
>JAZDJM010000358.1:0-10734 GCA_043804305.1 Bacteroidota bacterium | reverse complement strand
AAAGGAAGTAGGGCAGGGAATGGGCCCAAAAAGTTTAGAAGCCCTTCTGAAATTAAATATTGCCGGTATTGAATTTGGCGCTTTTGGAGGAACTAATTTTGCGCAATTGGAACTTCTTCGTTCCGACGAACCCAAACAGGAAGTATTTAAGCCTTTGGTCGAAATTGGCCATACCGCCGAAGAAATGGTTTCTTTTCTGAATAACTTTCCTTCGGCATTAATGAAGGATAAGAATATTATCATATCCGGAGGCATAAGCGATTGGTTATTAGGATATTATTTAATTAAAAAATCAAAATATCCTGCAATTTTCGGACAAGCATCTGCTTTTCTAAAATATGCACTCAACGATTATTCAGATTTACAAACTTATGTCTCAAACCTAAAAAATGGCCTTTTATTGGCCAATACTTATTTAACTATTCGAACCTAATGCGAGAAAAAAATATAATTTCGGGCTTTTCAAAGCTTAGTAAAGTCGATAAAATTCAGGAGGTTGCAAAGTATTTTCAAAATTCTGAAGAGGTGTTCAATACCTTAGTGTCTTATTGGTACAAAAATCCTGAGGAACAAAAACTATTCGATGAGTTTAGCGAAAACACAATTTCAAACTTTCATTTTCCATATGGTATAGCGCCAAATGTGATGATAAATGGAAAAAATTACCTGATTCCAATGGTTATTGAAGAAAGTTCGGTTGTGGCTGCAGCTTCAAACAGTGCAAAATTCTGGTCTACCCGAGGCGGGTTTCAAACTCGCATCATTTCAACAACTAAAATCGGACAGGTTCATTTTCTTTGGAAAGGAAATAAAGCTGACTTAGTGGATAATTTCAGTGAATTAAAACAATTGCTTTTAGAATCTACGAGCGTCATAACACGGAATATGCGTGCCCGCGGCGGTGGAATTCTGGATATTGAACTGGTTGATATGCGACAGGATATTCCTGACTATTATCAGCTGAAAGCATTTTTTGATACACGCGATTCGATGGGTGCAAACTTCATAAATTCCTGTCTGGAAGAATTTGCAACTCAGTTAAAGTCATTTGTAATTCAGAAGAATTCGATTAAAGAGAAAGAATTAACGGTTATTATGTCAATTCTTTCCAATTATACACCGGAATGCTTGGTTGAAGCATGGGTTGAATGTCCTGTCCATGAGTTTAATGCCATCGATCCGGATATGAGCGCCGAAGAATTTGTCTGGAAATTTGAAAAAGCAGTTCAAATTGCTACTGTCGATCCACACAGAGCCACAACGCATAACAAAGGAATTTTTAATGGAGTGGATTCGGTTGTTCTGGCAACAGGTAATGATTTTAGAGCCGTAGAGGCTTGTGGGCATACATTTGCTGCTCGCGATGGACAATATCGCAGCCTTACTTCTGTAAAAATAGAAAACGGAATTTTTAAATACACCTTGCTTCTTCCGATTGCATTAGGTACAGTGGGAGGATTAACCAGTCTGCATCCACTTGCAAAACTTACTCTTGAATTGCTGGGTGACCCATCAGCTGAAGATTTAATGCAAATTGCTGCGGTTATCGGTTTGGCTAATAATTTTGGTGCTTTACGGTCGTTAACAACAAAAGGTATACAAAAAGGTCATATGAAGATGCATTTATTAAATATTTTGAATACCTTTGGCGCGTCGGAGCAAGAAAAGAATGCTGCAGTTGAGTATTTTAAAACTGAAAAAGTTTCTTACGCCGCTGTTGAGAACCTATTGAAAATCATTCGAAAATAAGCTAAAGTGAATATAGCGGCTTTTCATTCCAACGGGAAATTACTTATCTCAGGTGAATATCTGGTGCTTGATGGAGCATTGGCTATGGCTGTTCCCACAAAATTCGGACAACGACTTGATGTTAGTCTGCATGAAGATTTCTCAGGAATTCGCTGGGAAGCTTATGTGTTAAATAAAGGATGGTTACAGGTGAGTTTTGCATCACGGCTCTTTAAAATAATCCATACCAACGATCAGAAACTTGCCTTACACCTTAAAAATATTCTCAAAAAAGCATTTGAATTAGGAAATATTACGGTAGATAATCAAAAAGGAATATTAATACGTACTAATCTCGATTTTGATAGAACATGGGGATTAGGTAGCAGCTCAACACTTTTATCAAATATAGGTTATTGGCTTGATGTTGATCCGTTTTATTTGTCTAAGGAAACCTCAAACGGTTCCGGTTTTGATGTGGCAGCTGCCCGTTCCGACAGCCCAATTTTTTATCAGCTTATTGATGGTCAGCCCAAAGTAACTACTACTGAATTTAAACCTGATTTCAAGGATCAATTGTATTTTGTACATTTAAACAGTAAGAAGAATTCAGAAAAAAGCGTCAGTTCCTATAAAAGTAAAATAAAAGCGGCCCAGCAGGATATTAGTGAAATATCAAACCTGAGCAAACTTATTGCCAGTGCTAAAGACTTTCTCGATTTTGAAAAAGCCCTGGTAGAACATGAAAATATTATTTCCAAAGTTTTGGGTGTAGATAGGATTAAAAAGCAATACTTCTCCGATTTTCAAGGAGAGATAAAATCACTTGGTGCCTGGGGTGGTGATTTTGTTTTGGCCACATTTGCCGGACCGGAAGAAAATCTTCGTAACTACTTTAAATCGAAAAGCCGGAATACCATTTTGCGTTTTGATGATATGGTTTTATAATCGCTTTTAAAACTAATTTTACCATCTGATTGTCATCTTTGGCGAAAATTGCACTTTAGACGGAAATAATAATTTCAAATATCACCTTTAACTTTTATCTTCACCTAAAAAATACTAATTTTATTGCCGCTAGAAATTTCATTAATATTTTATTATGCAAAGAAATCTTTTATTAATCAGTAATTCTACCAATTACGGAGAAGCCTATTTGTCATGGCCAAAAGAAGCAATTAAAAACTTTTTAAATGAATCAAAAGTTAAGCGGGTTTTATTCATTCCTTATGCCGGGGTGAATTTATCGGATGTTGGTTTAAAAGAAAGTTTTGATGTTTATGAAGATAAGGTGAAAGCCGTTTTTAATGAATTGGGTTTTGAATTGTATTCTATCCATCGTGAGAAACATCCTGCTAAAGCAGTCAAAGATGCTGAATCAATTGCTGTTGGTGGTGGTAATACGTTTCATTTAGTGTATATGATGCACAAAATGAGGGTGATGGAAGCTATCCGTCAAAGAGTTATGGAAGGATTGCCTTACCTTGGCTGGAGTGCTGGTTCTAATGTGGCTTGTCCCACTTTAAGGACAACCAATGATATGCCCATTATTGAGCCTGAAAGTTTCAGCGGTTTAGAGGTCATTCCTTTTCAGATAAATCCACATTATTTGGATGCAAATCCTGAAGGGCATGGAGGCGAAACACGAGAACAGCGAATCAATGAGTTTTTAGTGATAAATCCCTATATATACGTTGCCGGACTTCGCGAAAGTTGCTATTTAAGGGTAAAAGGCGATAGTATTCAGCACTTTGGAAGTCGAAGTTTAAGAGTATTTAAACACGGAAAAGAAACCAAAGAATACAGCAGTTCTGATAATATTCAATTTCTTTTAAAATAATTTGGAATATTATTCAAATTACTTGGACGATTGAAAATAATCCTTATTTTTGCAGTCGCTAATGCAAAAAGCATTAAAGGTTCATTGGAAACCTCCGGAGAGGTGGGTGAGTGGCTGAAACCACATGTTTGCTAAACATGCGTACTCGAAAGTGTACCGGGGGTTCGAATCCCCCCTTCTCCGCCATTTCAAATGAACAAAAAACGGGGTGTAGCGTAGCCCGGCTATCGCGCCTGCTTTGGGAGCAGGAGGTCGCAGGTTCGAATCCTGCCACCCCGACAAAGAAACCGTAATCATCTGATAGATAATGATTACGGTTTTTTGTTTTTTATTTTGCATCCAGGCTCTTAAAATTTCAAAAATTTATGTAGGTTTGAAAAAAATTTCGGGGTGTAGCGCAGCCCGGTTAGCGCGCGTCGTTCGGGACGACGAGGCCGGAGGTTCGAATCCTCTCACCCCGACAGAAAAATTTAAATTGTTAGAAAAAACGGCAGTTACTAAATTTTAATTTAAATCAGAAAACATTTTTTCATTCTGTTATCCGATAAGTTCCCTCTGACAGCTCGACAAAATAAACGCTACATTCTATATTAAACGCATTTTTGTAGGCCGATGAAAGTTTTGTGGTAAACGCATTAATTGCCTTCTTCTTTACAATATTTAATGTGCAGCCGCCAAAACCTCCACCCATCATTCTGGCACCTGCCACAGCAGAATCTTGTTTGGCCATATCAACCAAAAAATCAAGTTCGGGGCAACTTACTTTGTATTGATTTTGCAAACCGGCATGCGACTGATACAACAATCGGCCGAGTGCCTGAATATCATTCTTTTCAATGCATTGTGCTGCAGATAAAACACGTGAATTTTCCTGAATCACATAAAGTGCTTTTTGATAATCTTCTTCTGAAATTTCGGCTTGTATTTTTTTTAAATCTTTTTCAGTCGCATCTCGCAGTGCTTTAACATCAAGCAATTTTGCAGTTTTCTCGCAAACTTCACGCCTGTCGTTGTAGGCCGTTTCGTTTAAACTATGCTTTACATTGGTATTAATCAAAACAATTTGATAATCGCCCAGATCAATTTTATATTCCGTGGCTTCAATAGTTCTGCAATCCAATAATAAGGCTGAGTTTTGTTTTCCGAACATACTGGCATACATATCCATTATTCCGCATTTAACCATGGCGTAATTATGTTCTGCCATCTGAGAAATTAAAATCATTTCATTTCGGCTCAGTCCTAAATTGTAAAGCTCATTTAATCCAAAAACAATACTGTTTTCGAGTGCAGCCGAAGATGATAATCCGGCACCTAATGGAATATTGCCTCCAATAATTAGATTAAAAGCTTGAATTTCAATTCCTTTTTTTTTGAATTTCGGCAACTACGCCCAGCACATAGTTTTTCCATCCGCCATTTGGAATTGCCCCGATATTATTCAATGAAAATTCAAAAGATTCGTTTTCGTCGATAGCAATTGCGGTACAATATGCTGTTTCGGATTTCTGTATTGCGGCAATAATTGCTTTATCAATGGCTGCCGGAAAAACAAAACCGTCGTTATAATCGGTATGTTCGCCAATCAGATTAATCCTTCCGGGCGATTTAATGAGAATGGGATGGGATGAAAATTGATGATTGAATTTGTTTATAATCGTTTTTAATAAATTGTTATTCATCTGTTTATAATTTGTTTTTTAATTGGCTTCGCCGAGCTCGTAAACTCGGTTGTCAGATAGCCTGTTCCGATCATTTCAAGCGAACATCCATAAGAATAATCGTTGTTGTAAGTTTCACCTTAAATTTCACATTTGCATTGTTGATTATCGAAAGATCATTATAGCCTGGTTTTTTTGTAAATAAGATTATCATATAGGTTTGTGTGTTATGATTGGATATGGATTTAAGGGATAAAAATACAATTTTATAAGAAGTATCAGGTGTCTTTTTAGCATTTACTGATATCTTATGAAAATGATTTGATGCAGTGTTTATCCTTATGGATTATGTATTATTTTGAGCAATAATTAATTAGGCAAAAGAACAAAATAGAATACCTAATATAAAAAATAATGAAAACATCAATTTTGAGCTTTTTTCTGGCCGCCGGATTATCCTTTCTTCATTCATCTATTTGTTTTTTCCAATGTTTATTTAAGCCGAAAAAACAATTTCTTCAATACTAAATTTTGAAAAAACGATCTCTCAAATTCATTTCAACTTAGAAAAAAGCAATCAAGTCACGGAATTCATTAGCTGTTTTTTGATTATGTGCTAATGTATTTACTTATCAAAATCTCAGTTTTTCAGTCATAAGTCCAAATCGTATCATATCGAGGCGATGGCCGAAATACATATTGTAATAATCGGAACCGTGATAATATTGAATAAAGAGCCCGATGTCTTCCATGAAATTTGGATGATAGTAAAAAGTCAGGCTAAGGTTTAACCTTTCCAGAGAAAATGAACCGAGCTGATTGTAATCGCCAAACATCCATGTAGTTTCGCCCTTTACAGAGATGAATGGTTTTTGGTGATTAGCCTGAGTATTCTCTGATTTAAGTTTAAAAACCGAAAATGCATTGTGCCAGCGATACCTGCTGTAAATACCTTGCAGCTCTGTCTGTATAAGACTTTCCGGATGAATTTCGAAAGAGGTTTTAAAAAACTGGTAAGCATTTAAGCGATTGTTAAGATTGGTTTTTATAATTCCAGCCTCTAGAAAATTGGTTGCAAAGTTTCCGGATTTTAAATTGAATCGGCCATCCTCAAGATAGAATTCCCCATCCTGTCCGTTGGAATGATGCGCAATACGGCCATAAACACTAAAGCTTCTCGAATTAGATTTTTCGTCAAGCATATAATAGAGTGTTATTTGTGGCATATAACTAGGCGTTCTTACAGGAAATGACTCCTCCTGATACATACGAATGATTATTTGAGGCGTAAGAACTCCCATCAAACGGGAGTTCTTGCTTTTTCGTAAATAGAAATTCGGAATCAGATTCCCTTCAAACCAAAGGGGTTCTATGTTACCAATATCGATTGGAAAGGTGATATAACTATTCCCCTGATTCACTTGTGAAATTGTGGCAAGTCCAATATTTGCATGAGATTCCTGCCCTTTTGCCGAGAATGAAAGTATAGTCAGCAAAGGTATAAAGCAGAGCAATGTATACTTAAACACCACATTTGGCTTTAGAATGGAATAAATCGTTTTCATCTTGATAAGTTTTATTGTTTGAAAAAGCTGGGTCCATTTACAAATAAATGATATGAACACTAATTTTTAAATCTTTCTCCAAATGGAAAGACGCTTTACTAAAAGTTGGCTTGTTCCCTAGGCCAATGCTTTGAAAATTCGAAAATCCAATTCCTTCTTTTGGCAGAATCAGGCCTTTCTTTATCTTTCCATCGCTGTCCTCATCGTGCAAAATATTAACGGCATAGGTTCCTTTCGGTAGCTTATTAAAAGTAATTCTTGAAGAGCCATTCGCTATATCGCCATTGGTTATTTTATAATAATGAATGTACTCTTCATCCGGTATACTTCCGTCTTTATTGTATAATGCAAATTGAACCCTTCCGTTAGAATTACGTAAATTCTTAACTTCAATCGTAAGGGAAAAGCCTGTTTCCTCATTTATTTCGGGCCTATTCATTAAAAAAACCACCGGAAATAAAAGCGTCATTAAGATTGATATTTTCATTGTATTTCTTTTTTTCCGGATTGCATTTTTTCCTTAATAGAGTCTACTGCATAATAAACAACTGGGACTAAGAATACAGTAAGAATTAGCGACGAAATCAAGCCTCCGATGATAACCCAGGCCAGGCCGTTTTTCCATTCACTAGCTGTTCCCTGAGCCAGTGCAATGGGCAACATTCCGATAGCCATTGCAAGTGTTGTCATTAAAATGGGCCGCATTCGTTCTTTTCCGGCAATCATCAGGGCGTCCTTAAAATGCTTGCCTTCAGCTTTTAACTGATTGGTAAAATCCACAATAAGAATGGCATTTTTGGTTACCAGTCCCATAAGCATAATTAGTCCTAAAAGTGCAAATAAGGTGATGTTGTTGGCTGTTAAGTTAAGCGTAAGAAAAGCCCCAATACCTGCAACAGGGATTCCGAAAAGTGCCACAAAAGGATAGATATAACTATCGTATAAGGCCACCATGATCAGGTAAATCAGAATGAATGAAATTAATAAAACAGAACCCAATGCCCCAAAACTATCGTTCTGAGATTTTATATCTGCTCCCCAGGTTAAATTCACATTTTCGGGTAAGGGATGATTATCGAGGTAGGCAATCACATCATCCGCAAGTGTACCCGAAGGCCTTCCAAAAGATTCTGCAGTAAGCGTTACAGAGGCTTGTCTGTCGAGGCGTTCGAGCATCGAAGGCGAATTATCCTGTACGACCTCAGCAAATTGGGAAATTTCGACAGGAATATTCATCGGATTTACAATGGTGAATTTCCGGACATCCTCAAAGTTTTTGCGATTGAAATCGTCAAGCCAAATGCGCACCGGATATTCAATTCCGTTTTCGGTGAGGGTGGCTTCTTCGTTTCCTGTGAATGCTGCCCGTAAATTAGTTCCTACGTAGGCGGTAGATAAGCCAAGACGCTGCATTTTATCTTTGTCAGGTATAACCTTAATTTCAGGATTTCCTTCTGTCACAGATAACATTACATTATCGGCTCCGGGAATGTGCTCAATTACAGCTTTCAGTTCTTCTGAGGCTGTTGTTACTTCCTGGAGATTTGCTCCGCTTAAAGTAATTTTTATAGGAGCAGATTTTGGCAATAAACCAATAACGGCCATCGAAAAATTAATGCCTGCAAATTCTGACTCCAGCTCATTGCGAAGCTGTTTCATAAATGCTTCGGTTTTAATAGTTCGTTCTTTTTCCGGTTTTAATTGTATGGTAAATTCAGATTTATTGGCAGCACCAACACCTAAACTTCCTATACCTGTGCTCGGGCCGGCAATGTTGCTAAAAAGCGTAGCCACTTCACTATGCTCAAGAATATAACTTTCAACTTGTTGCGATACTATATTGTTTTGCTGAACCGTGATAGTGTTGTCGTACTCAAGATTTAATCTAAATTTTCCCTGGTCGCCGGTCGACATCATTTCTTTACCGATGATATCCTGTTTCATCATTAAAACGGTAATAACCATTAAGAGGAGAAGGCTTCCGGTAAAAATGAGTTTGTGACTTAAAACCCATTGCAATTGTTTTCCATACCACTGAATAAACGTATCGAGTTGCTCTTCGAACCACAATAAAAAGCGATTCAAAAAATTAGTCGGTTTTAAATCGTCTTTTTTCCCGATTCGCGATGCCATCCATGGGGTTAATGTAAACCCTACTAACAGACTGGTGAGTGTTGAGGTAATTACTACCACCGAAAATTGTTTAAGCATATCTGCGATAAAAACTTGAAGGAAAAGGATTGGAAGGAAAACCACAACATCAACCAATGTAATAGAAAGTGCCGAGAACCCTATTTCCATACGTCCCTCCATAGAGGCAACCCGCTTTTCTTTTCCCATATCCAAATGGCGCTGAATATTTTCCAATATTACGATGGCATCATCAACCAGAATTCCTATTATCAATGACATGGCTAACAAAGTCATCAGGTTCAGGGTGTAACCCAGTAACCACATTACTGCAAAAGCTGTTACTAGTGATGTTGGTATGGAAATAAGTACAATTAAAGAATTTCGGTAACTTCTGAGAAAAAGCAGCATAACAATAGAAACCAATATAACAGCAAGTATCAAATCAAATACTACTGATTCTACGGCCGCAATGGTGTTGTCGGTCGAATCGTCGGCAATTATAAATTTTACACCATCCGCTTTATTTTGGTCTTCAATGGATTGTAATTTTTCGCGAACCTGCTTAGAAACATCAACGGCATTAGCGTCGCCCTGTTTTTTAAGCAACAAGCCAATTCCATTATTACCATTGTAACGGCTTACTGAAGTAATTTCTTTAATTCCATCGCTCACAGATGCAATATCTTTAACATACACCGGACTTCCCGGCAAAGGCATAGCTACCTGTACATTCATTAAGTCAGACACTGTTTCGAACCTTCCGGTTAGGCGCACTGAATTGTTTTCCTTTTCAGTCTGTACTTTGCCGGCGGGCAATACCAGTCCGGAACGATTGATTGCCTCAATCACCTGAGAAAGCGAGATTTTATATAGATTCAGTTTATCCTGATTCACTTTTACCTGATATTCTCTTTCCTCGCCGCCCAGCAAGGTGATTTCAGCCACTCCTTTTAGCTGTTGAATCTGGGGAAGAAAATCGTCTTTCATTTTCTGATAGAACGCTGTTTCGGAAAGTGAACTTGTTGCACTAATCGAGATTATTGGCAAATCGTTTGGCGAAACCTTGCTCATTACCGGACTTTGAATCTCGTCGGGAAGATCTTTAAGTATGTTGTCGATATAGCGCTGAGCGTCCTGCATTGCATTGTCAACATCGGTTCCGTATTTTAGATTGGCAATAATAACCGAAGCATTAGGCATGGATTTGGTTTCGAGATAATCAACTCCTTCGAGGTTTGAAAGTACGTCTTCTATCTTTCGCGATACCGAGGTCTCAACTTCCTGAGGCTCCGCACCAGGATAAATGGTTTTAATTACCACCACCGGTTGATTGAAATCGGGAAGCAACTCATAGCTCAGATTCATATAGCCAATTATCCCAAGCAGTGTAAAAACACTGAACAGTACAATAATGAGCGATGGCCTTTTTATAGAAATTTCTGTTATATTCATCTTTTTTTAATTAAAAATTAGGAATTACGAATTACGAATTGCGAATTACGAATTACGATTCTTGGTAGTTATTTGAATTTTACCGTGAATTTTACAGATTTCTTCGGCGTCATTAAACTTGCTTTCAAATTCGTTTTTTGTGATATAATCTGTGGCATATAAAAGTTTGAGGCGATAGATACTTTCGTTCGCTTCTTTGTACGCAATTCCCAATTTATTCAAAAAGTCCTTGTCCGAAACGCCACCAATTGCTTCTTCTACATTCGCTCCAATAGAAGTTCCGCTTCTTAGCAGTTGCTTTGATAAAATATTTTCTTTCTTTTCTAAAGTCAGGAATTTGTAAATGTTTACAATT
>JAZDJM010000357.1:0-3546 GCA_043804305.1 Bacteroidota bacterium | reverse complement strand
GACTTTCGCCTTCTTTTGCAGATGAATTGTCGAGTTATGGATTATTCCTTTTTAGTATATTTATTTCAATCGGCTTATTTTATATTACACGCTGGATTTTAAGAAAATATGTCGTAAAATACATTCGTAAATCAGACACGCACTGGGATGATTATTTACTTGAACACCGCATATTTCATAAAGCTTCTTATTTAATCCCTGCCTTTTTTATTGGTTTTGCCATTGCACCCATTTTCAATGATTTTGAAGAGACCAAAAAGACACTTATCCTTTTTGTTAAAATCTATAAGCTTCTGATAATTGCCAATGTAGTTACAGGAATTTTAAATGCGCTTGTAAATATTTACAACGACCAGTCGGCCAGTAAAAAATTACCTGTAAAAGGCATCACACAAATTATAAAACTAATTGTTTGGATAGTTACAATAATTATTGTTGTTGGAATAATAATCGAAAAAGACCCAACCACAATTTTGGCGGGTTTGGGTGCTATCTCTGCAATTCTTTTACTGGTTTTTAAGGATACAATTTTAGGTTTTGTTGGTGGCATACAACTGGCTGCCTTTGATATGGTTAAAGAAGGCGATTGGATTAGTCTGCCAAAATACGATGCGGATGGAACGGTTATGGATATTTCTATTTCGACTGTAAAAATTAAGAACTGGGACAATACCATCAGTACAGTGCCCACTTACAGCTTAATTTCCGAATCGGTAAAAAACTGGCGTGGAATGGAAGAATCAGACGGACGAAGAATAAAACGTGCCGTGATTCTGGATGCACATAGTGTTAAATTCTGCACCCCTGAAATGCTTGAACGATTTTCGAAATTTGAATATCTTGGCGATTATATTAAAGAAACTGAAGAACGTATTCAAAAGCAAAATGAAGAACGTAAACTTGATACTAGCCTGTTAATTAATGGGTTACGCCAGACCAATATTGGAGTTTTTAGAGCCTATTTGATAAAATACCTCGAGAACCATCCACTCCTCAATCACAATATGACTACTATGGTCAGACAGTTGGCTCCAACCGAAAAAGGAATACCTATGGAGATTTATGTTTTCAGCAGAGTAAAGGTCTGGGTTGATTACGAAGGTATTCAGTCTGATATTTTTGATCATATTTTTGCTGTAGTCCCCGAATTTGAATTATCTGTTTTTCAGGAACCTAGCGGTGCAGATTTTAGAAAGATTTTTAAAGAATCAAAATCTTGAAAATGGAACTTTAATATATTCGGTTTAAAATTTTTAAAACTATCAATTGCTTTGGAATTTCCAGCATACATTCACATCAATTGCATAAATTTATTGATGCTCTAATTTTTATTTTAAGACTCAATACATTATTTTCTTTTAGAATGCACTATATTTCCTCTGAAAAACAAATTGGATTAAATTGGACAAAGAAAACTTTCATGAAGTTTTTTATTGAGTTCTTGTGAAATTGCAGAATTTCATGTAGGTTTGGTATCAATATAATACGCAACATACAATTTTATTCCTTTTAAATGATCCGACATGTTTAGAAAACATCGGCGAAGAATTATTTTACTACAAATAATTACTGAGAATGAAATAATCAATAATCTTCTAAAATAATGAAAAACAGCCCATTATCCATCATAGTTTTCTTCCTAATCATTCAAATAGGCAGTCAGGCACAAACCAGTGATCAAGCAAAAGAATTAGTTCGAAAAGCACAAAATATAACTTTGGGTACGAACAGCAGTTCTACTATGACCATGCAGATTATCAGGCCGGAGTGGACACGATCGGTAAGTATGGAAAGCTGGTCGATCGGAACGGATTATTATTTGATTTATATCACTGCACCGGCAAGAGATAAAGGTCAGGTTTTTCTAAAGCGCGAAAAAAACATGTGGAATTGGATGCCGGGCATTGGCAGAATGATAAAAATTCCACCCAGTATGATGATGAGTTCATGGATGGGTTCCGATTTTAACAATGATGAATTGATGAAAGAAAGCTCGCTAATTGTAGATTATACTCATAAAGTTGTAGGTGAGGAGAGTATTGACGGTTACGAATGTTACAAAATTGAGCTTGTGCCTTTACCAAATGCAGCAGTTGTTTGGTCAAAAGTTTTTTTGTGGATTTCAAAAAAATATGATTTTGGAATTAAATCTGAATTTTTCGGAAAAAATGATGAGCTGGTCAACCTTCAGTATTCGAGCGAAATGAAAACAATGGATGGACGGTTTTTACCAACCAAAATGGTCATCGAACCTGTTCAAAAACCTGGACATCAAACTGTTTTAATAATCGAAAAGATTAAATTTAACGACCCGGATGTAAATGAGAGTTTGTTTTCACAACAGATGATGAAACAAATTAGGCCAAAATAGGCAAGACGATGAAAACCATTTTTAAAATTGCCTGGCGAAATCTGTGGCGCAATAAAAAACGCTCGCTCATCACCATTGTATCCATTTTCTTGGCGGTTTTGCTTTCTGTTTTTATGCGTTCCATGCAACTGGGTTCTTACGAAAACATGACTTTGGCGGCAATTTCGCAAGTGGGTTATATGCAGGTTCAGGGAAAAGGTTTTTGGGAAAATCAAAGTATAAACGAAGCAATTATTTATTCGGATGATTTAAAAGAAAAAATTTATGGTGTTTCAAATGTAAGAGAGCAAATACCACGCTTACAAAATTTTAGTCTGGCCTCATCAGCTGAAAAAACGAAAGGTGCACTTGTAATTGGTGTTAATCCGGAGATTGAAGACAAACATCAAAACCTTTCAAAAAAAATTGTTTGGGGAAATTATTTGGCAGAAAATGATTATGGAGTTTTGATTGCTCATGATTTAGCTAAATATTTGGGTTTAATCAAAGTCGAAAAAGTGATTATTTATTCATCAGATAGCTTATCAAAAGAAACTATCGAAATAATTGAAGTATTAAATGATACATTAGTTCTCATAGGTTCAGGTTATCAGGGAATTACGGCTGCAGCCCTATTCCCGCTGACCGGAATATTAAAATTTGCCACGCCTCAAGAAAACGGCAGCTTGATTTACATGACGCTCGAAAACGCCCAGTCTACTTTTTCTCCCTATGTTCCAAATCTGCTTACTTCAGTCGCCATCGATATTTACGAAAAAGAGAAAATGGAGCAAACCCGAAACGAGATTCGTGCCCAATTAAATGATAAATATGATGTGATGCTTTGGGGCGAAATGCTGGTTGAAATTGTTCAAGGCATTCAATCTGATAATATTAGCGGAATTATTATGCTGGGAATTTTATACATGATTGTTGGTTTTGGATTGTTGGGAACAGTATTAATGATGACTATGGAAAGAAGACGCGAAATGGCTGTTATGATATCCGTTGGACTTCAACGGACTCGCTTGGCTTTGATTTTGGTCGTGGAATCTGTAATTCTGGCGATAATAGGTGTAATAGCCGGGATATTAATTAGTTATCCTTTTGTTTACTATTTGTATTTAAATCCAATTCCTTTAAAAAACGAATTGGCTGAAATGATGGCAAGTTATAATATGGAACCCGTAATACCT
>JAZDJM010000356.1:0-2313 GCA_043804305.1 Bacteroidota bacterium | reverse complement strand
ACCTGCTCAAAATAAGCCGGATTAGGGTTCATCGATCCTAGCGTAACTTTCGCGTTCGGATTTGCTGATTTTATCGCTTTGTAGGCGGCTTTGACCACGCGCGCGTAGTCAGGAGTTAATGACAAATCACCTTTCCAAAGGAAATAGGGTTCATATTCGGAAATAATATCCGGCTCATTATCTATTTCCCAATAAGTCACAACGGGAGACCCGGACGCATCATCTATTCCATCCCCATCATATCTTTCTACAGCATATTTCACGAAATCGCTGTACTGCTTAAGAGTAAGGCCCGTTCCCTGAGGAGTAAAATTTTCAAATCCCGTAAGATTAGTAGAATTAGTATCTGGTCTATCCGGGATCTCATCAGAAGTTATAATGACCGACATTTCTATACCGGCGTCGTGCGTTTCTTTATAAAGATTATCTAGATTATCCCACCCAAGAAATTCTTTTGGGTAGCCCGTCGGCATATTCTCGGGCTTGTTTATAGCCCAATAACCAACTCCCTGGTGTCCTCCATATCTAACTGTTTTTATTCCAATATCATTAATCCAAGATTTGGCGTCATTAAAACTGCTAAAACCCAAAACGCCAAAAGGAGAATCGCTATAGTTATTCGCAACAACTGGATTCGTTGACGACGTTGTAGGGTTTGACGTGTTGGGTATTCTCAAAAAATAAAAACCACCAATTCCCAGACCAACCAAAATTAAAACGCCGGCAACGAAATAAATGGCAATCTTTACTGATTGCGATAATGGTTGGCGCCCATCAGGTTGCGGCCCAACCGGCGGAATAGAAAAATTTTGTTCCGGAGGCAGGTTTTGATTTAGGTCTGGAATGGGATTTAAATTTTGATTTGTTTCGTTGTTCATAGTTTTTTTACTTTATTGCCATTGTTTTTTTATTCATCTTATTCAACAAACACCGGCACATCATTTAATGTTAAAGTTATTTGCCTATTCTGGACTGTTTTTGATTCTGCGTTGAATGCGGCGCCGTAATCAGTTACTTCTTTGCCTGACTCATATTTCGGTACGGTTTCAGTTACCTGCACTGATTTAATATTTCCAATGTCTAAACTAACTGCCTTGCTTTGGCTGTTGTCATTCCACGCTACCCAGATGGGTTTACCGTTCTTTGTGAATTTGTAGATATAAACGCCATCGGATTCCTGAATTGTTTGAACATTATTCCAATCGCTACCGTCCAAAACTTCAACCATTTTTTTGTAGGTGTAATAAGAGAGTTTTTTGTGGGAAAGACCATCCCTAGTATTCATAGGATTATTGACAAGCCCTATATTATCAAAATAGCCGTTTGGTATGCCGGCATAGTTCCAAAATTCCGTTAACGTTGTCCAGAAAATCTTCTTCACGCCTAATGATAAAGGGTATGCATACCTTTTGACTAAATCAATGGCCTGCTCTTTTTCAGTCTGATGGGCAAGGCTAAACGAAACATCTTCGGGCTGGTCGGAGTACGTGCCCGCCTCAATCATCCACAATTCAGCGTTAATGTTGTATTTGACAAAATCGCTTTTGATATCATTTACTAATTCGGAAAAGGTATATTCCTTGCCAGATTTATCAAGATATTGATAATTATTTTTGTTTCCATACCAGTGAAAATCAAGCACATCAAAAGCCTGACCTTTGAATTCGGGGTGTGCTTTAATCAGAGGATACAGGTTTTGCATACACATCCTCTTGTTTGCGCATCCTGAATAATAGTCCAAAGGCTTAGAACTCAGAGCCCCAAAAACAACCTTGCAGGTGGGACAATGCTCTTTTATGACATTGTAATTACGAACTAGATACTCCACAATTTCTTCTTCATAGTTTCCTTTGACGGTAGGCTCCCACATTCCGTTCATCTCGTTGCCAACCTCGAAGTATTTTACTCTGTTTTTATATCTATCAACAAATTCCCCTAAAAATTTTTCATATTCGCTCCAATTATTGGGTGTTTTCAAAGTGGATAGTGGAGGAATAAGCACATTAAGGCCGTCGTTAATCGCTTTGTCAATTTTTTGATCAGCCAACGTCCAACTGCTAAAAGCATTTCCTTTTTTAGAACTTGGATCCCATATCAATTCACTGGGGCTTAGTCTTGCCCAGCTAACTCCTAAATTATTTATATCCTCGGAAGCGCTTGATCCATAATATGGCTCCATGATACCAAATGGAGAATCATTTGAAACATTTGCGGATGACTGCCCTGTTGATGATGTGATTGCTGGGGAAGTTGTTGTTCTAGTTTTTGTTTTACAATCTTGCGGACACAAATTTAGATTTGCCTGTTCTTTTT
>JAZDJM010000355.1:0-4926 GCA_043804305.1 Bacteroidota bacterium | reverse complement strand
GGCACGACTGAGTTTGCCATATAACATATCATGGATTAACGGGGTAGGCGACTTTTTCCCATAAAACAGGCTTAAAAGTTTTCCAAGGATAATTCCCGATTTTGCCAGAGCAGGTTTCCCGATGGTACTTCCACAAATTACAGCACCTTTCAGATCTTTTGAATAATTGGCAATAAAATCTCTCACGATAAATGATCCCATGCTGTGGCCAAAAATAAACACAGGCAAACCAGGATGATTTTCTTTAATGATGTAATGCAATTTTGAAAGATCTTCAAGAATAAGTTGCCAACCGTTTTTTTTGGCAAAGAACGACAACTGGTCGCTCTCCTTACCGGTTTTTCCATGACCTCTCATATCTGGGGCATAAACTATGTAACCATTTCTGATGAAAAATTCTGCTACATGTTCATACCTCATTGCATGTTCAACTGATCCGTGAACAATTAAAAGAACTCCTTTAACCTGCGAGGGCACATCAGGAAGCCACTTATATGTATAAATGTTTAATAAATCTGAACTTTGATAATTAAATTCTTCTTTTTTCATTGTTTGTAATTTAAATTTTTGTTTTATAAGAGTAATATAACTTTCGATTTCCCTTTTGGTCCATTGAACTCTGAGCCTTGAGCGGAACCGAAAGGTGCTTTTTATAGTTCAAATAGTTTTGATATATCAGAAAGATCGGAACTCCGTACTTTTCATCAACTTGTTTTACCAGTAAACGAAAATTACTATCATTTTTTTTCTACTTTATTCCTCAAAATAATAACCTCTCGCTAATTCCCTGAATTCTTTAATCTGATTATTAACCCAGCTTTCATCTTTTTTTAATTCTTTGGCCATGATCATTGCCACTTTTGGTGCCATATCAAACGCTACGCGGGCATCTAGAAATAACGCGCGGACTCTTCTTGCCAGCACATCGTCAACCGTCCTTGCCATTTCTTCACGCACTGCCCAAATTACTTCGGCTACGGTAAAATCGAGCCTTTCGTCAAGTATTTCAGTATATTCAGGATTCTGCTCAATCATTTCTTTAATATGAACAACATCAGATCCGTACACATACAAATGGTCACTAACATCAATATTTTTAATATATCCGTGCAAAGGAAGATTTTCTGTAATACATTTTTGTTCTTTCAACCCGGCAACCAAGGTAGCTTTATTAATAACTTCTTCTCCCATTTGCCTGTAAGTTGTCCATTTTCCACCTGTAATCGTTACCAAACCCGATAATGAAACCATAATCTTATGACTTCTTGAGATTTCTTTGGTAATTTGGTCTTCACCTTCAGGAGCAGCCAAAGGTCGTAATCCGGCAAATACGCATTTTACATCTTTACGCGTTGGTTTTTTAGTAAGATAGCGGCCTGCAGTTGACAATATAAATTCTATCTCTTCTTCCAATGCTCTTGGCTCAAGGCTGGGTTTTTCAATTTGCGTATCGGTTGTTCCGACCACCACCTTCCCTCTCCAAGGAACTGCAAAAAGCACTCGGCCGTCATCTGTTTTCGGGATCATGATGGCGTGATCCCCTGCAAGAAATTCTTTATCCAGAACAAAATGAATTCCCTGACTGGGAACCACTTTGGGTTTCATTCCCGGCTCATCCATTTGTAACACTGAATCCGTAAAAACTCCTGTGGCATTGATAACAACTTTGGCAGAAAATTCATATTCTGTGCCACTTTCAAGTTCTTTTGCTTTCACACCTTTGATCAAACCACTTTCATCTTTCAGTAAACCGGTGACCGGAAAATAATTCAACGCTTCGCCACCATAATCCACAATAGTTTGTGCAAGATTGACAGCCAGTCTTGCATCATCGAACTGCCCGTCATGATAAATCACACCGCCTTTTAAACCGTCACGACGCAAAGTTGGTAAAGCTTTCAATGTTTCTTCTTCCGATAAATGAACCGAAGGACCAAGTCCAAGTTTGCCGGCCATCATATCATATACTTTCAATCCAATGGTGTAGAATGGCCCTCCCCACCATTCATAATTGGGAATAATAAAAGACTGATTCCTCACCAGATGCGGTGCATTATTCCGTAATAATCCTCTTTCACGCAAGGCTTCTAAAACCAGTGAAATATCTCCCTGCGCCAGGTAACGAACACCACCGTGTACCAATTTGGTGCTACGGCTTGATGTTCCTTTAGCAAAATCCGACATTTCGAGCAGTAATGTCTTGTATTTTCTTGTGGCTGATTCAAGGGCTATTCCGAGTCCGGTGGCACCACCACCTATGACGATAACATCCCAGCCTTTTTTATTTTTTTTGACTTTATTTAGTATGATTTCCCTTTTCATTGATTCAGATTACTCTTTATTAACTTATTTTTTTATTACACGTCATTTCAACAGCACAGGATCAACAATATTTTTTTTATTCTTTAGTTGAAAAAAAAATCAAAAATGTCCATTACGCCGATTATTATCTACTGATGTTTCTTTCTTCTGTATATTGCTGACTAAAAACGACATAAAATCAATCCGGTGCCTACAAAAACTTTCTATCTTATGGTGCATAAAACTGCTTTTTTTTAAATCAACTATTTTACTAGCACCATTTCTATTGGTTTGTTCTATTCCCCGGGCGTTGCAAGGGGCTAAGATATCTGACCCCTTCAGTGTCTTTAGGCACACCATTATGGAAATTTTACCTTATTAAATATCAGCAATATAATTGTTTTATAATTTTATAAATCTTTCATTTTTAATACCATAAATTAAATGCGAGATATTAGTTATTTATTCAACCAGCCAGTTTTTTGACCTTTCTACAGCTTTTTGCCAGTCTTTTTTAATACTTTGAATAAACAATTCATCTTTTTCAGGATTAAATGTAGTATCAATTTTCCATTGATCATGTAAACTTTCAAGACTTTCCCAAAAGCCAACTGCAAGTCCGGCCAGATAAGCCGCTCCCAAAGCAGTGGTTTCCGTTTGTTGTGGCCTGATCACCGGAACTCTTAAAATGTCTGATTGAATCTGCATCAGGAGATTGTTAACTGAAGCGCCACCATCAACACGCAGTTCTTTTAATTCGATACCGGAAACAGTTTTCATTTTTACCAATACTTCCATCACCTGGAAACAAATTCCTTCAAGTGTTGCCCTTGCAATATGCGCTTTAGTTGCTCCACGGGTCAGTCCGAAAATAGAACCTCTTGCATATTGGTCCCAGTGCGGAGATCCGAGCCCTGTAAGTGCCGGAACAAAATACACTCCACCGTTGTCTTCTACTGTTCTGGCCAATGTTTCCACTTCAGCCGCTGAACTAATAATTCCCATCTGATCACGTAACCATTGAATAGCAGCTCCAGCAATAAAAATAGAACCTTCCAGAGCATAACTAATCTTGTCGCCAATTTTCCATGCAATGGTTGCCAGCAAATTACTTTCGGAAATAATGGGTTGATTTCCGGTATTCATCAGCATGAAGCAACCGGTGCCATAAGTATTTTTTGCCATTCCCTGGTGAATACACTGCTGGCCGAAAAGCGCAGCCTGCTGATCGCCTGCGATTCCAGAAATTGGAATAGGCCGGGATAAAAAATCCTGTTTTGTAAAAGCCAGTTCGCCGCTTGAATCTACCACTTCAGGCATCATTGCTTCAGGAATTGCAAAAAGATCAAGTAATTCTTTATCCCAGCACAGCTCATTGATATTATAAACCATTGTACGACTGGCATTGCTCACGTCTGTGATATGTTTTTCGCCTTTTGTCAGATTCCAGACAAGCCATGAATCAACAGTTCCAAATGCCAATTCGCCATTTTCAGCTTTTATTTTGGCATCTTTTATATGATTAAGGATCCATTGAATTTTTGTGGCCGAAAAATAGGCATCGGGGATTAAACCTGTTCTACTTTGAATAAGTTTTGTCAGGCCTTTTTCTTTCAGCTCATCGCATTTTTTAGCTGTACGCCTGTCCTGCCAGACGATGGCATTATAAACCGGTTTCCCGGTTTTCCGATCCCACACGATGGTGGTTTCACGTTGATTGGTTATACCAATAGCTGCTATTTGTTGTTCTGAAAGATTGATTTTTGAAATGGCTTCGGCGGCCACAGACACTTGTGAGGACCAAATTTCGAAAGGATCATGTTCGACCCAACCTGGTTTCGGGAAAATCTGTGTAAATTCCTTCTGGGCAACAGATTTTATTTCTCCATTACGGCTAAAAACAATAGCTCTTGATGAAGTGGTGCCCTGGTCAAGTGCAAGTATAAATTTTTCCATCAAAATTATTTTATCTTTTCGTTCAATTATGATTGAATTGCTTTAAAAAAAAACTGCAGGTATTTAATGATTGTGTTTTAAAAATAAGAATTATGCAGGTTTAATGTTTAATTCAGAATATATTTTTTTGAAATTTGTATGTCAATAGGATTTATTTTCTGCAAATCCTTTATCTATAAAACTCGAATAACAATTCCAACATGTTTTAGTGATACATATCTGTTTAGAAATTTTTAAAGGAGTAAAATTACTGGTCAGTGTAGATAAAATAAATTATCTGGTTCCGCATGAAAAATTCATGATATTCAAATTGATAAATTGTTTAAAACTGTATTTATTGGTTATTATAGTTTCATTGACTGCACTGGTCAATATGGAGAAGCTGAATAATTGAAAATGAAGTAATTATTTGCCAGCATTAGTTGAAATAGAAGCAAAAAGGTGTAAAAGAAAACTAAACAATAACGTTGGAATAAATCAATTCTTAATCCAATTCAGGGAAATCAATTTGGTCGCGCACTATATAACTATTTGGAAAATCTTTAACGATTTTTTTATAAAGGTAATATGCTTCTTCGCGTGTACGAAAATCGCCAACCCTGATTTTCCAGAAAGGTATCTGAACAATAATATGTGGAGTGAGGTTGTCATACTTTTCAAGAAACCGGC
>JAZDJM010000354.1:0-7694 GCA_043804305.1 Bacteroidota bacterium | reverse complement strand
GATAATTGATAATTTGGCTTATAACATTAGTTTTTCAATTTCAGCGATTTCGATAGGAATATCGGCTGTTAAATTTACCGGGCCATTTTTTGTAATTCAAATATTGTTTTCCAATCGTATGCCCAGATTTTCTTCCCGAATGTATATTCCGGGTTCACAGGTTAGTATCATTCCTTCGGTTAATGGAACAGTCCGGTCGCCAACATCGTGTACATCCAATCCCAAATGATGATTAACCCCATGCATAAAATATTTTTTATACAGTGGTTCTTCCGGATTTTGATTTGCCACTTCTTCTTTGGTAAAAAGGCCTAAATCGATTAGTTCTTTTTCAATAAGCTCTTTTGAAAGTTTATCCAGATTATCAAGTGTTTCGCCAACATTCATTTTTTTGGTTAATGCATTCAATGTTCTCAATACTGCCTGATAAACAGCTTTTTGTCTTTCTGTAAACTTTCCTTTTACAGGAATGCAACGCGAAATATCGGCTGAATAATTGGCATATTCGGCCCCAAAATCAAAAAGAATAATATCGCCGTTTAGACATTGTTTATCGTTTTCGATATAATGCAAAACACAGGAATTTTTTCCTGAAGCAATGATGGGGTAATAGCCGTGTCCATTAGCACGATTTATGGTAAACTCATGATCCATCTCCGCCTGGATTTCAAACTCCCATACATCAGGTTTAGCGAATTTCAAAATTCTTCGAAACGCCTTATTGGTAATTTCACAGGCTTTTTTGATGAGTTGTATTTCAGTTTCCGATTTAAGCAAGCGCATTTTGTACAGAATTGGGGCTGAGCGCTCATAGTTGTGCAGCGGAAAAATTTGCTGAATTTCTTTAGCAAATCTCAAATCACGGGTTTCCACTTCGCACGAATACTTTGGATATTCATAGGCATCAAGATAGATGTTTTGGGCATTAAAAGTCAACTCTCTCAATATTAAGTCCATCTCATCAATCCAATACACATTTTCGATACCTGAAATTTCTGACGCTTCTTTCTTGGTGTATTTATGCCCGTTCCAAATTTCAATTTGTTCGTTTGATTTTACAATAAACAGAATTTCACGGTGTTTTGGGTTTTTACTTTCCGGCGAAAGCAATAAAATTGTTTTTTCCTGCTCAATTCCGCTGAGGTAAAACAAATCAGAAGATTGTCTGTATGGAAAAAACTGATCACCATTTCGGGGAAATTCATCGTTTGAAACAAAAAGTGCAATCGATTGAGATTTCATTTGTTTTGAAAATCTTTCCCGGTTGTGTATAAAAAATTGATTATCAATTTTATGATATCTCATTTTGTAAATGATTTATTTATAATAGTTACAAATTAAAAGAAACCCAACTGCTGGCGGATTTCAATCTGATTTTAATCTTACATTTGCTATTAATAAACAAAATTACTTAAATTATTTATCAATAAAATTAATTAGATACTAATAAAATAATATTATGAGTAAGCAAAGAACCCTATCGTCAATCACCAAAAAAGTGATTATGTCGTTAGCCGGCTTGTTTTTATTTTCATTTCTGCTTGTCCATTTGGGCATCAACTTGTTTTTATTGCCGCTAACTGAAAACCACAAAGAGATCTTTGAATTGGCCGCCGCATTTATGTCGTCTAATCCTATTATTAAGGTTTTTGAAATTGTTCTTTTTGGTGGATTTATCATTCACATTATTTACGGTTTAATTGTTCAATTTCAAAATTGGTCCTCTCGCGGAAGTGAAGGTTATAAGGTATCTGGAAAAACAAAAACAACCATTTCATCGCAGTATATGATTCATACCGGAGTCTTGGTTTTTTTGTTTTTAGCTTTGCATATGTATCAGTTTTATTTCATAAAGCTTGGATTAAACACCTCGCCATTTATGGATGAACACGGACATCCAGAGTTTTTTAACATTGCAATCGATTTGTTTTCAAATCAGCCTGTCTTTTCGATTATTTATATCCTATCGTTTCTGTTTTTAGGATTTCATTTGAATCACGCTTTTCAATCTGCTTTCCAGTCGTTGGGTTGGGAACATCCTAAATACACGCCCTTTGTAAAAGCTTTTGGAAGAATTTATGCAATCGTTGTTCCTATGGGTTTTATTATCATCCCTTTGTATTTTATGATAATGAAGTAATTAATCAAAATCCCTAAAACTGAAAAAAATGACAAAATTAAATTCAAAAATTCCACATGGCCCAGTTGCTGAAAAGTGGACTAATTATAAAGCTCACCAAAATCTGGTGAATCCCGCGAATAAAAGAAAAATTGATATTATCGTAGTTGGAACAGGATTGGCCGGAGGAGCTGCTGCAGCCTCTTTTGGCGAATTAGGTTTTAATGTTAAGAACTTCTGTATTCAGGATAGCCCGCGCCGCGCCCATAGTATTGCAGCTCAGGGCGGTATCAATGCGGCAAAAAATTATCCCGGCGATGGTGATTCTATTTATCGCCTCTTTTACGATACTATTAAAGGTGGTGATTATCGCGCCCGCGAAGCAAATGTTTATCGCTTGGCCGAAGTGAGTAATGATATAATCGACCAATGTGTTGCCCAAGGCGTTCCTTTTGCCAGGGAGTACAGCGGTTATCTCGACAATCGCTCATTTGGCGGCGCACAGGTTTCTCGCACGTTTTATGCACGCGGACAAACCGGACAGCAATTATTATTGGGTGCTTATGGTGCATTAAGTAAAGAAATTAACAAAGGTTCCGTTAAAATGTATACCCGTCAGGAAATGCTTGATTTGGTTATAGTTGACGGAAAAGCCCGTGGAATTATAACCCGTGATTTGATTAGCGGTAAAATTGAACGTCATTCCGCTCATGCGGTTGTAATTGCAACAGGCGGTTATGGAAACGTTTTCTTCCTTTCAACAAATGCCATGTCGTCAAATGGTGGAGCAGCCATTCGTTCATGGCGTCGTGGGGCATTTTTCGGAAATCCTGCTTTCGTTCAGATTCACCCGACCTGTATTCCTGTTCATGGCGATTTTCAATCAAAATTAACTTTAATGAGCGAAAGTTTACGAAACGATGGCCGTATTTGGGTTCCGAAAAAGAAAGAAGATGCTGAAGCTATCCGTGCAGGAAAATTAAAACCAACCGAACTAAAAGAAGAAGACAGAGATTATTATTTGGAAAGAAGATATCCTGCCTTTGGTAATTTAGTTCCTCGCGATGTGGCATCTCGTGCAGCAAAAGAGCGTTGCGATGCCGGCCATGGTGTTGGAACAGGATTAGCCGTTTATCTTGATTTTGCAGCCGCAATCAAAAGATTGGGTCAGGATGTAATCAAAGAACGTTATGGTAATCTTTTCCAGATGTATGAAAAGATTGTGGATGAAAATCCTTATGAAACTCCTATGATGATTTATCCTGCCATCCATTATACCATGGGCGGTACATGGGTTGATTATGAATTGCAAACCACTGTTCCTGGCTTATTTGCAGCAGGCGAGGCCAATTTCTCCGATCATGGTGCAAATCGACTTGGTGCATCTGCATTAATGCAAGGATTATCTGATGGATATTTTGTATTGCCTTATACTATTCAAAATTATTTGGCGGCTGACATTGGAACGGGAGCAATTCCTACAAATACCGCCGCTTTTGATGAAGCCGAAAAAGCCGTTAATGAGCGCATAGCGCGATTGATGAATATTAAAGGAAGCAAATCGCCGGATTATTTCCACAAAAAACTTGGCTTAATTATGTGGGATCATGTTGGAATGGGAAGAACCAAAGAAGGTTTAGAACACGCTTTGCATGAAATTCCAAAGTTACGTGAAGAATTCTTTAAAGATTTGCGTGTAACTGGAAAAACAGATGAGTTTAACACTGAACTGGAAAAGGCATTGAGGATTGCTGATTTCTTTGATATGGGCGAATTAATGGCCTATGATGCATTGCACCGTGAAGAAAGTTGTGGCGGTCATTTCCGCGAAGAATTTCAAACCAAAGAAGGAGAAGCGTTAAGAAATGATGCTGATTTTATGTATGTAGCTGCCTGGGAATATAAAGGAGAAGGTCAAAAACCTGTGCTTCATAAAGAAAACTTAGAGTATGAGGCTATTGAAGTAAAAACCAGAAATTACAAATAAACTGGAGTTTGAAAATTGCTTTAAAAATAGCGTTCTGATTACAAATAAATAAAATTAGAAAAATGGATTTAACATTAAAAATATGGCGTCAAGAAAATGCCCAGGCCAAAGGGGGATTTAAAAATTACGAGGTGAAAGGAGTCTCTGCAGATTCTTCATTCCTCGAGATGTTGGACGTATTAAACGAGTCTTTGGTAGATAAAATCGAATCGCCAGTTTGTTTCGATCACGATTGCCGTGAGGGCATCTGCGGAATGTGTAGTTTGTATATCAATGGCCGTCCTCATGGGCCCGATGATGCAATAACAACCTGCCAATTGCATATGCGAAAATTTAAAGATGGCGACACTATTACTATTGAACCATGGCGTGCAAAACCATTCCCGGTAATTAAAGACCTGGTTGTTGATCGCACCGCTTTGGATAAAATTATTCAGGCAGGTGGTTATACTTCCGCTTCAACCGGTGGGGTTCCTGATGCAAATGCAACTTTAATTTCTAAGTACGATTCAGACCTTGCAATGGATGCCGCTTCTTGTATTGGTTGCGGAGCTTGTGTGGCAGCATGTAAAAATGCTTCAGCCATGTTGTTTGTATCTGCAAAAGTTTCTCAGTTTGCCTTGTTGCCACAAGGGCAAATAGAGAGGGAAAGAAGGGTTCAGAAAATGGTTGCAGTTATGGATGAACTGGGTTTTGGAAATTGTACCAATACCTATGCCTGCGAAATGGGATGTCCGAAAGAAATTTCAGCTTCCAATATTGCACGAATGAACCGTGAATTTTTAAGCGCAAAGATACTAAGCAGAGAAAGCGTATAAATTGATATTTTAAAATTATGAAAAAGCCTCAGAAATAAAATTTTTGAGGCTTTTTTCATCGCATAATGACACATTATCACATCCTCACATTATCACCTTATCACCTTATCACCTTATCACCTTATCACATCAATTCATTAAATAGCAAAACGCCAAACAAACTTGGCCATTACAGCAGTTGCTTCAAGGCTTAAGGTATTATTTGCCGTAGATAATTCCTGATTTACGATTAAATATAAATCGGAACCAATTTTTGGTATCCAATTGAAGCGAAAATTCAAGAGGATTTCTTCATCTTCGCTGTTCCATTGACCGAATAAACCGCAATTTAGTTTTGGGTTGTAGGCATAGTTTATTCTTCCGCTAAATTCAGTTGCAACAGCATTGCCCTGTGGTAAATGCAAATAATTTTTCTCCATGCCGCCTGTTAAATTCCAGTGCTTATTTATATTCCAGATTAAATTGACATCTATTTCATTTCTACTTCCGGTGTAGAACTCACCACTGCTAAAATCAAGGCTCGCAGATAATTTTCTGCCGCTATACGTATTAAACTGAACTTCCATTCGGTTATCCCAATAATCGCCTGCAGGAATGATTATTGTATCCAGAATATCAAAACTTTCTGTGAGTCTGTCAAAATTATGCTGAACATTAAATTCAATAAATTCACCACTTTTAAACCGGATGCCCAATGGCCTCCATTCATAGTTCATGCTTTCAGCTTTATTGGTAGCACTGTTCACGTAATAAGATATTTCTACGGGTTTTATTTCCAGATTTCTGACAAACCTCAGAAATTTTGGCCGTGGATTAAATTGAAGCTCAGCACGATATTGCCTTGCGTTTGTCCGTCGGATATATCCCATTTCAGGATTAAAATTTGCCTGAACATCATTAATTCCCAAATCAAATTCAACCCAATCGTTTGGATAGGAAAGCGAAAAATTATAAGCGGCATTGTCTTTATTTATCGAATCGCTGGTATAGGTTTGTGCCACTGAACCGCTTACTTCCAGGTTTTTATTTTTTAAAAAATCGCTTGTGGCAAAATTAAAATCAGCGCCATAAACAAAGTTCTGATGTCCTTTTTGCATTTTTGTGGTGGCAATGAAACCGATACTGCTTTTTTCCCATATATCCTGACTAATGCGCAAAACCGAAAAATTAGTTGTAGCTACTGATTCAACTTCTTCCGTCTGGATATTTAAGAAACCAATATTTGTCCTGTTTTGTTTTCCGAAAATCCGGGCACCAAAAATGATTGGTACATCTTGTTCTGTTTCACTGTCGTTTCCTATTCTTCGCGAATAAAACAATTGATTTCGCCCTCCGACATTCATTTCAAACTGATTGTTTCCTTCCAGAAAGAACTCTCGCTTTTCATTATAATACAATGAAAAGCGCGAAAGATTTATTTGTGCCTGATCGTCTTCAACTTGCCCGAAATCTGTTTTGGCGGTAAGATTTAGTTTTAAGGTTGGAGTTATATCAATATTTACATCGGCTCCATAATTGGATATAAACTCCTCTTTTTCACTTTTGATCTTTTCAATTCCAAGTGTGACATACGGTTTTATTTCGATTTTTTCTTTTGATTCAATATTTTTTAAGCCTGTTAATATTCCGGCTTGTGAAATGCTTTCAATATCAAATTGCCGCCCCCAGCCTTTCCACAGAACCTGTTCTCTTTTATGACGGATATTTCGTTCCACATTAAAAGCCCAGATTTGTTCTTCCTGCCTCGGGAATTTCAGGGTGGAAAATGGGATTTCAAATTCGGCAAACCACCCTTCATTGGTAATGCTTGTTGCAACATCCCAGATACCGTTCCAGCTTTTATTAAATCCTTCGCCTTCATTTGATACCATCACATCAGCACGTGCACCATTGGGATTGGTTACAAATAAATAACCATTCCTGTTATCGTTAAACGGACTGATTATCAGCTCAATGTTATCGTCGCTTCCCCAATGAAAATCCCGGCTCATTTTGCTGGCCATAATTTTTTCGGGTTCAGAATCGTAAGCCCAAACGCCAATGTACATCTTGTTTTTAGTAAATAGAATGGCGATTTCGGTTTTTTCTGTAGCAGGTTTTCCTACAGCCATTTCACGCTGGGTAAAATCAGAAATTCGCCTGGCTTTGCTCCAATCCGCTTCGTTCAAAATTCCATCAAGTTTAATTTTGCTTTCTGTAAAATTGGCAGTTATGGTATCTGATTCATTAGCAAATAAAGAAAAGTGAAGGATAAACAAGAGAAGTGGCAATAGACGCAAATGTATTTTAATCATGGGTTCGGCTTTGTGGAATTAAAAATAGTTAGTGGCTTTGTTAAACAAAATTAGTTTTTTTCTTAATCAAAAAGTGCTAATTTTAATCACCACTGACCGATTATGCATTGAGCCTCCGGCTGAAAGTCCTCCTAAATCAAGTTAATGGATGAATTTGCTTAATTAGGGGCAAATTTGAGTTAAGCTCTAAGGAACAAAAACATTAAAAAGCAAAAATATAATTGAATATTTTGGTGAAATTTAGTGATTTAGTGCTTTTGTGGCTTACAGCATATACAAAACAAATTTGTTAGGAATAAAATAAAAAAGGCGATAAATAATGCAATTAAAATTTATAATTATATATGACTTCAATTATCTTTAGCGTATAAAACACTTAATCGCGTTTGAAAAATACGGCTTAATATTTTATTGAATATAAGCAGACATAATAACAGAAAAAGCGGCCGCAGGATGAATTTAAAACACTTAACAAT
>JAZDJM010000353.1:0-2327 GCA_043804305.1 Bacteroidota bacterium | reverse complement strand
TTGTCAATTGCTTCGTCAACTTTTTTTTCAACCTTCTGATCGGCCCGCTCTTCAATTTTGTTTTTGACTTTATTTGCGATATTTTTTAATAATCGTTGTGCTTCACAGTTATGGCTGCCTAAAAATATAAAACCAGCTATTATTAAAATGGAAAGTTTCTTCATATTCAATTGGTATTTAATAAACAAAATTAAAATAAGTTATTGAAAAATCCGGTTTAATCTTGATTAAAGAAATAAGATTGTTTTTATAGTAACTTCCATAAATGATTTTTATCCTGTTTACATCGGTTATTTAACCTTATTTTTTGCATTTTTAGAAATTCAATTAATAATTGATTTAAAGCAACTGATTGAATTTTAAAAATTGAAATTTCAGCCATTTAATTTTATTGAATTTGAGAATAATTTATTTATAATCTTAACTGTTACAACATGAAAAAATTTGCACTGATTGTATTAATTGCATTGGTTGTTACTCCCGGATTCGGGGCTGATAAAAAGGAAAAAGAGGTAAAACCCAAAGGTGATACTATCATTACCGGCAGCCTTGTTAACGGATTAAAATTCCGGAGTATTGGTCCTGCCTGGGCCAGTGGACGAATAGCTGATTTTGCTGTTAATCCCATAAATCCAAAAGAATATTATGTTGGAGTTGCTTCCGGGAATGTATGGAAAACCGAAAATAACGGAACTACATGGAAGCCTGTATTTGATAAATATGGTTCATACTCTATCGGCGATGTAGAACTTGACCCGAAAAATCCAAATGTAGTATGGGTTGGGACAGGCGAAAATAACCATCAACGCGCGCTGGGATATGGCGATGGGATTTATAAATCGGTTGATGGAGGCAAATCGTTTAAAAATATGGGTTTAAAAGAAAGCCGTCAAATTGGTGGGATCGTTATCGACCCAAGGAATACTGATGTTGTGTATGTTGCCTGCGAAGGTTCTGCCTGGGGGCCTGGCGACGAACGTGGCCTTTATAAATCCAATGACGGAGGAAAAACGTGGATCCGTATTCTTAAAATCAGCGAAAATACAGGTGTAAATAATATTAAAATGGATCCCTCGAACTCCGATATTTTATATGCAACTTCGGAACAAAGGAGGAGGACTCATTTTACAAAAATAGGTGGAGGACCCGAATCAGCGGTATATAAATCGACCGATGCAGGAGCCACCTGGAGCAAAATTATGAAGGGATTACCTTCGGTTGACCTGGGAGGAATGGGTATTGATGTTTCTCCGGTGAATCCGGATTATGTTTATTTAATTGTGGAAGCTGCTGACGGCCAAAGCGGATTTTACCGTTCGGTTGATAAGGGAGAAAGTTGGGAGAAAATGAGCAACCATAATGCCAGCGGCCAGTATTACAACGAAATTTATTGCGATCCGAAGGATGTTAATAAAGTATATTCAACTGAAACACGTTCAACAGTTACAACCGATGGAGGGAAAACGTGGACTGGCATCAGCACAAACGGAAGGCATGTTGATGACCATGCCATCTGGGTCGATCCAAACGATACCGGACATTTTATTATTGGTGGCGACGGGGGAATTTATGAAACATGGGATGATGGTGCAACCTTTGATTTTAAAGAAAATCTTCCTGTCACCCAGTTTTACCGCGTAAACGTCGATAATGCCGAACCATTTTATAATGTTTACGGAGGAACCCAGGATAATAATTCGATGGGTGGCCCATCAATGAATACAAACCGTGATGGTGTTATCAACGACGATTGGTATGTTACAACAGGCGGCGATGGTTTCTGGATATCCACGGATCCTGACGATCAAAATATTGTTTATACTGAATCACAGTATGGTAATATGGTAAGGTATGATAAAAAAAGTGGTGAACGGATCAGCATTAAACCCCGCGAACGAAAGGATGAACTGACCTACAAGTGGAACTGGAACACGCCGATGTTTGTAAGCCCTCATAAGGGTTCAAGGTTGTATGTGGCGGCCAACAAGGTTTTCAGAAGCGATGACCGGGGCGACACCTGGGAAGTTATCAGCGATGACCTCACTGCACTGGTTGACCGGAACAGTTTCCCGGTAATGGGAAAATACTGGCCGGCCGATGCAGTTCAGAAAGATGTTTCATCTTCGTTATGGGGTACCATTGTTTCTTTGGTTGAGTCACCGGTGAAAGAAGATTTGTTATACGCCGGAACAGATGACGGAGTGATTTCAATAACTGAAAATGCCGATGGTTCATGGACGCAGGTTAAATCATTTCCGGGAGTCCCGGAATATACTTATGTCAGCGATTTGTGTGCCGACCGGTTTGATGAAAATGTTGTTTATGCC